>JANTGF010000109.1 GCA_024763075.1 Bacteroidales bacterium
GCAGAGTGTGAAACTGGCCTATTTGGTAGGCGCCGGTATTACTTACAACTCTTCCGGAAATTATGGCTTCCGGCTTGGCGTGGATTATCTCGGAACAAAAACGAGCTTTGAGGTAAACTATGTTTATGAAGAAGGGGCTACCGGAAACCCCTATCAGCAAAAAAGCGTGGAAATACCTGTTAACATGTTCCAGGCCACTCTGGGCATTACCTACACGTTTTGAGAAAGACCGAAAACAAATTGATTCATGAATAAAAACAAAGTTAAGCAATGAAAAAGATTGTTATTGTGATGATGTCGGTGCTGATGATTGCCTCGGCAGGATACGGACAAAGCAGGAAAGAACTCAGGGCACGTGAGAAACAGGCCAGAAAAGAAGCCCGGGCTAAAGAAGAGGCCATGAACCAAGCGCTTACAAAAAAAATGATTGAAAGCCGGAAGTTCGTGCTGGAAGCCGATTTTATCTCCGGCAGGCAGGGACAGCGGATCTCGGTTACCCGCACCATTAATTTTATTGTGGTAAACGGGGATAAGGCTGCTTTTCAGTTTGCCGATGGAAACCGTGTTGGTTATAACGGTCTGGGAGGCAGTACCGTAGAAGGGAATATCCGGGACTATAAATATAAAACGACGAATAAAGGAGTGTTTTCTGTTGATTTTCAGATCGTTTCTTCCGTAGGGACCCTTTTTGTGCACTTGTCGGCCATGGGGCCTACCCTCAGAGCGGATGCTACTGTCAAAGGAAATACCTCGGCACAACTGAATTATTCCGGATACCTCGTACCCCTGGATCAGTCCCGTATCTTTAAGGGGATGTCATTTTAGCCTTATCCCCGTAAAAAAACTGGCTGTATCAGGTTACAGGACCAGCCATGTCCAGAGCGCTCCCGCCGCATCAACGAGCCCGAAAGCAATAAGCGAAGGGGCTGCTTTTCTTGCAATAACCAACAGTGTGAAAACAACAAGCACTGCAAATCTGGCAAAAACGGTTGCGATAAAAAATATGGTAAGCTCATTTTCGGCTGCAATAAGGTAATAAAAACCTATCACGGCAACCACGGTTCCCACAACCCTGATCCAGGGCTCACTCGTTTTAGGGAGCTTGAACAAAGGTAATATAGCATTGGGGATAAGGATGTAACCCGCTCCGATAATCAGCAGGTAAATACCAAATACAAAGAGACTTAAAGCGGATGCACTCATAATAACCTCCTATTTTAATTAGACAATGACTTTTTCCATTCCTTGACCGGCCTGGTTCTGTATTTTATCCGGTTTCTTCAATAGTTATTTTTCAATCCTGAAAGTGTACGTATATTTAAGTAGGATAGCTCGTGTGTTGGAAACCGGTAACGTGGGAATTTCGGTGTAACGATCGGTATTGAGGCCTTCGTTATAGACAATATACAGGTCGTTTCCCTCTTTGGGGTTGTACCGGAACCGGACATTGGCGATCACGGCATTGATCCCGCTGTTGTATTGCACGAAAGAGGAGACGGACAATTTTGTACTCGGCATGATCAGCACCTTGATACGTGCGATGTGGGTTTGAAAATGCTGATCACGGTCCGCAAAGCTTCCAACCGTATAAATATAGGTTCCGCTGAGGGTGAGACGGGGGGAGATATTCCACAGGGGGGATATGCTGGCAGACATCAGTACACCGTCATAAAATTTACCGATGGTAAGCATATTCTTTGCCATAAGTGCATGTGTATTCGGTGTGTTATACATGAGCAAGGCGTTCAGGAAATTGTAATCGCCACTGGGGATATAGGTGTCCGGAGCCAGATAAAAGGTGTCTGTCACGCTCTCGTGGTTGAAATTGATCTGCAGGCTCCCTTCCGAGCTCCCTTTTGACATGAAAGACCATCCGGGACTCAGGATCGCTGTTTCCGCAGAACCGTCTGTGTTCCTTGTTACCAGATTCCCGTCCAGATATACTTTGTAGTTAAGCAGCTTGCTTTTTTCCCCGGGAATCCATCCCCACCAGATACGGTCCTGGTACTGCGTAAAATTATGGCGCATTTCGAAACCTGTTCCGGGGGAATAATCCACGCCGGCACGGGAATAATTCAGATTGTATCCCAGCCCTTTTTCCATTCTTCTTTCCCAGCCGATCTTTATGCGGGCCGGGTCCAGGGATAGCGGTTTGTTTTCTTTATGGTCTTCAAAGGTTTGTGCCCACATCACATTCAGGAAATCATTTCCGAACAGATTGAATATTCCGTCCAGTCCGTAGGCTGTGTTATAGGAGCCGTCCATGCCCAGCCGTGAGGTTATGATCCCGCCGATATAGGTGCTTTCATTGATGACCCTTCGCCGGAGGCGCAGGATACCGAAATTCTCTGAGGGCAGGTTCAGATGAGAGACGGCGGCGGTATGCATATCCAGAAAACCAATATCCCAGGGGCCTGCACGGCCTACCAGCCTGGCGCCGCCATAGATAGGCACCTGTTCTCCCTGCTCCAGTCCGATCCGGCGGCTGTAAAACAGGCGATTGAAATCGCCGAAACTAAAATCAAAATTACTTGATCGCTCCTGGAAGAACAATCTCTTTTCAGGGTAGAAAAGGGAAAAACGGGTCAGGTTGATCAACTGGTCGTCGGCTTCAACCTGGGCAAAGTCCGGATTCACAGTAAGATCCATGGCCAAATTGCTGGTAATTCCGTACTTGATATCCCCGCCGGCCTGATATTGAGGACTGTTTTTTATGAGGTAGGCATCGCCGGTCTCATTCAACTGATGGTCCTGTTGGAATCCCCCGAGGACATACGGGGCAATGTACAAGGGTTTCCTGCTCTTCAGATTCTGAAAAACGATTTCGTGTGTCTGTGAGGGTTTAAAAAGGCCCAGCCAACCCCAATCCTGTGAAATTTTTGGATAGGAGTCCCATTCATTCTTCCGTGCGATCCTGCGTGTGAGAGCCAACCCCATGGTGACCCTGCCGTTCACCTCCTGAAAACGAAGGCTGGAGACCGGGATGCGTATCTCGGCAAACCAGCCTTTTTTATTGATGACTGTTTTCACGTCCCAGAAAGTGTTCCAGTCAAAATTAAAAGGGATCAACATCCCTTTTGGCTGGGCATCATTAAAAGCAGTAAAATCGGTCCTTAATCCGGAAGGTGTGGTGGCGAAATATACGCCATTTTCTTTATCATTATAAGTGTCCAGACCAATTCCAAAAAAGTCGTTGGTTTGTGCCGTTTCATCCCGCTTCATGGAAGGCATCCGGATCCCGGCCGGATCTTTATCATAAAACCTTGCACCAAAATAGATATACTCATCATCCCAGGTTACCAGGAACTCGGTTTTTTCCGAAGGTTCCTTACCGGAAAACGGGCTTTGCATGGTGGCCGGCAATGAGACTGCCTCTTTCCAGGCCGGTTCATCTGGCATGCCGTCAAATTTTATGGTTCCGGTCAAACGCGGAATCCCGACCGGATCCTGAGCGTTTAGTGAGACAAAAGACAAAAGGAAAAAGAAAAAAGATAAGAAGTGCTTTGTTTTCATGGTTCTGCATTTTTTTTAAAAACACATCCATTATGTCAGGTTGAGCCTCATGTGTGCATCGATTAACATGGCCTGCGCATGTACATTATAGGGACAAGCCTGTTCACAGTATCCCTCACAGTCGATGCAATGATCGGCTTTGGGCCCTTTAAATTCATTGTATTTCCGCAAGGCATACGCTTCATTTCCATTCCCAACATAGTAATGTCTGTAACGCAGGAGTTTATTGACCGGTACTTTATGCGGGCAGGCGCTTTCGCAGATGTTACAGGCATGGCGGCAGTAAAAAGTACCGTAGTCTTCCTGATAGGCCCTCATCAGTCTCGTATCCCCGGATGTTAATTTCTGACCTGAAAGGGGTACGATCCTCTGCATGTCGTCATAGGATTTAAAACCATACAGATAGGTATTTACATTGGGGTTGCTTAAAACAAATTTAACCGCTGAATCCCGGAGTTCATCTTCGGTTTTTATTCCGTAGTTTTCCTTGAACCGGTCGAAATCTTTGACTGCTTTTTTCATTTTATCTATGATCCGGGTAGGTTTTCCTTCCGGGATGGTGTCATTATAGAATCTCCTGGCAAAAGCGATCATGTAATTATACCGGGATATCGGGTTCCCTTTCATCACCAGGGTTCCAATATCCTTTTTATGGCATGCTTCCAGAATCCGTTCTCCCTGGTCATACTGGAGGAAATTATATACCAGCAATATAAGATCAAACCGTCCGTCATCGATGGCGGTTTGCAATATTTGTTCCATGGTTTCCTTCGGTTCATCCAGCCAGTAACTGCCATGACAGGCGACGCCACGAAAACGAACCTTGCCTTCACGTTTTAACTGTTCAAATGCAGCATGGAATGCCTTGTTCTTTACCAGTTCAGAAGAAGAAGCACTCTGCATCATGAAACAGTCCACATAGTCGGTCTGCAATTTTTCAAAAGAGGTGTAAAAGCTTTTTAGCACGTCCTCTTTGGTAAATTTACGATTGACGAGGATCTCTGGTTTGTAGATTTCCTTGGGAAAAAACTTTACGGTAATAAAAACCGACTCCCTGTCCACTCCTTTAATGGCTTTTCCCACGGATTCTTCATTTCGGTACATCGGGGAAGTGTCCATATAGTTCATTCCTGTTTTCAGCAGATTCCCATGGAAGTTTTCCTGCTGATTTGAAGACCCGATACCGATACGCGAAACTTTAAACCCGGTTCGTCCGAGGATACTGTATTCTCCGATCCTGGGGATTTGATCTTCTGCGCCCCGGAGCATAGCCGGAGTATTTGCAGAGATACCCGCGCCTACCAGACCGGTAGCCGAAACTTTGAGGAAGTTGCGGCGATTCATTTCATTGAGGGTTTTTGTTTTCATAATTAATAGTTTTAACCTATATATCTGTTTATTCGTTCAATGTGCGAATGTTGAGCGGAGCGAAATCCCGCTATTGCGGGAAGTGAATGCGTAAATGATTGAAAATTTAATTTTATCATATTCTATTACTCTAAAAAGAAACATTTGACATCTGACGGTATCATTTAACCTTTTTATACCTGAATTTGGTTTTACCGAAGGTGGCCACAACCAGGTCATCTGTAATTTCAATGGTCGCTTCATAAGATTTGCCTACTTCGTCAGGATGCGTAGATTGTGTGTAGGTGTACCGGAATATTTTTCCGTCCCACGTATATTCTGCCAGGTTGAAAAAAGATTCGTTGTACACTTTGAGCAGGTCATCACAGGTGGGAGGTGTGGATAAAGTATCCGGAAAATGTTTACGATATCCACATTCTATCATGATCCCGTTACGCAACATAGTGACATAGGTGTTTTCGCCGGAATAATAATCCACTTCATTTCCCAGGGAATCCACGGCACCTATAAATTTCAGGGTACCGATGACTGTGTCCTTATTTTGAACGGATTGGACGGCAGTCTCTTTTTGTTTGTTTGGCTGACACGAGAAGATTGACAGAATGATAAGGACCGGAATAATGTTTTTCATGGTTTTTTATTTTTAAGGTTAACGTTTTGATTTTTACCTGAATACTCATGTGAAGAGATCACACGCGGACGGATAAAAAATCAATCTGTCCGGAACCATTGTCCGTGATTTCCTCCCTGTGCACATTCGTGCCACCCCCTCAAAGAGGGGAACATAATTATATAATAGCCATTGGCAATTGTCCCCCACTGGAGGGGGAATCAAAGGGGGAGGAGGAAAAAGGGTATCTGGTTTCATTGTGCTACTTTTTGTGGGAAAAGTCAGAGAATTTATTTGCGCTTCGGCACTTTGGGCCGGGAGCTGATCTTAGTCATAGTCATGGGTGCTTCGTCCATCTCCCAGCTTGCACTGCCTGTGGCCGTGGTTTTGTTTACCCTTTTTAATGCACATAACACGTTGACCAAACTATTGTTGTGAAAGAAAATCAGGGAGTCGTTTTTAATTTTAAACCATTCAGCAGGATACCTGGTTGACTCTCCATTATAAATGACAATTAAAGAGTCTCGTGAAATTATAATATTCCCCCCATTAGCTCCCGGCGGAGCATCGGGACATTCCCAACTCCAGTAACCGATAAAGGCATGCTTGTGCTGTGCCCGGGCCGAAACGGATCCCATCATGAGAATCACAACAAGGAGCAGTGTCTGTAATAATTTCTTTTTCATGATTTTGAATTTTAGTGTTATTTATGTCTTTTTTAATAGGCTGCTGCCTTGAGGTATTAAACCAACCGTGTTTCTCCTCCGGAATGCTCCACTTTGGCCCAGGGGATCTGCTTCTTTTTTGACAATTTTATATTTTGAATCATGGTTGGCGCGAAAATCATCGAATCCAGAACAGAGGTGATCGCATCTTTCGGGCAGCTTAACTCACAGGTACCACAAAGCAGGCATTCGGAACCCCATTTGAGTTTGCCGTTTTTTGTTTCTGTGATGTTGTGTACGGGACACTTTGCGATACAGATCCCACAAAGGTCACAATTACTGTCTGCCTTAAAAGTTTTGCTGTACATGTATTTTACTGAAGGTCTTGCTACAAGCATCCTTTCAAATTGGTAAATGAACGGTGTGGTTGGATCGAATGGTTCTACATCAGCATTTTTATTGGCATATCGTTCGGCAATGTTCTTTCCGAATTCTTTTGCGGAGGATAATTCCTCTTCCGTGGGAGAATCCGGAGAAAACATTACACCCCGTTTGATATACCCCAGCCAATAATCAGCTCCGAAACTTTTGAAATACCCGAGGTCTGTGGATCCTTTCTTTTTCAGTTTCCGCCTTATCCAGTTTCCGCAATTCCCCAGGTGTGTACCATAGGTGATAAAAACGAAGGATGATTTGTTCTTCAGGTTTTTGATCTTCCTGATAAAATCCTGCACAATAAAGGGGGGCCTGAAAAAATATACAGGGGTTCCAATGCCAATGATATCATACTCATCGGGATCAGGAGGATGATTCGTAGAGATCATGTAATGTGTAACCTCACATTCGGAAGAATTGAGCCCTTTGGCAATTTGATCAGCGATCTTTTTCGTTGATCCGGTTTGCGAAAACGTTGCGATCAGAACTCTTGTCATGGTGATTTTTTTTAATATGAATTGTCATTGCTGTCCACTTAAAACAAGTTGAGTGACAGCTGGTTATCAAAAGGTTCTTTGACATCATTGTAATTCACGTTTGTAAGAAGCTCTTTTACAGGAGTTTTGTCTAATAGGGATATGCCTAAGACCTGTAGAATTTCGTAGGTTGAACGTTCTATTTTTAGTTTTGTCCCAACAATGGCGACTAAACAATAAGCAATAATTGCTGAATATACTTGTATCCGAACTGCGTTTTCTGATGTGCCCCAAAAGGTTTTTATTTTCAGATGTTGCTTTATCCATTTAAAGAACAATTCTACTTGCCACCGGTTTTTGTACAGAAAAGCAATCTGTTCTCCAGCAAGCTCAAAATTATTGGTTAGGAAAATAAAAGTTCTATTTGTTTCCTGGTCATAGAACTTGACCTTTCTTAGTTTATCAGGATATTCTTTGGAGGCATAGAAGCCAGTTAGTTTGCCAATTTGATCACTTTTAACACCAGAATATTGGTCATACTTCTTGGAATACATGCGATTGAACTTAAGGTTATTTTTTGCTCTAACCACAAAAAAAGCAGAATGCTGAGTAATCTTGTAAAGTCTGGTATAATCAACGTAGCCTCTGTCAAAGATATAGTATGCATCGGGTTCGTAGAAAAGGTAGTCCAATGCATTTATATCATGAACTGAAGCAGGAGTAATATGCACAAAGGCAGGAATTTGGGTGTTAATATCGAATAAAGTATGAAGCTTTATACCCCCTTTGTTTCTTCTAAACTTAGCCCACCAGAAAACACTTAGACATAAATCAATAGTAGAAGAATCAAATGCATAAACTTGTCCATTTATTTGAAAATCATCGTTTGCCCTTCCCTCTCTGGCTATAGCAATAAGATGATAAGCAAACTCTTCGAAGATTTTACTATTGCGATTTAGATTGGCTTTTGACAAATTGCTGAGAGTTACACTTCTACCAAAGCCGAGATGATATGATTTACCACTATGGGCATTAATAGCTACAATCAAATCACGCAAACTATCTCGATTTGTAAGTTGACCGAAAATCATGCAAAGCAGTTGGTTCCAACAGGTGAAATGTTTGACATACTTGTTACCATCATATTTTCTTACATATTTGTCAAATATGCGCTGTGGTAAAAACTCTACGATTTGAGCGTAAACATATTTTCCATGATTCATTGTTAGCCAATTTGCAGACTAACATAATCAATTCAAATCGTCACCGTATAAAAAAGCTCGCAAAACGTGAACTATCAAAGATTTCAAAGAACGTAAATTAGTTTTTAGTAGACGCTAGTGATGAATTGTAAGTATTTAATCCCACGGCCTTAAGAGATGTTGAGTGCAGAGAAATCACTTAACTTTCTTATACCTTAATCTTAAATTCTTTCCCATTCTGCTAACTATCCTGCCATCATCGTATAATGTATCAAGGGTTGCATCAAGCGTTTTTCCGATGTTTTCAGGATAAGTATTCTGTGTAAAAGTGAAGTGAACGGTTCTCCCGTCAAAAGTATAGTTTGCTATAAATACGGACAGGCCATTGTAAATTTTAAGAAGATCTTCTTTGGTCATAGGATTTGATACTGATTCCGGGAAAGTTTTTCGAAATCCGCACTGTATCATTTTTCCGTTCTCTAAAAATGTCAAATACGTCTCCTCACCTGAGTAATAGGCAATTTCATTACCCAATGAATCTACGGCACCTAAAAATTTCCAGGTACCGATGATCATGTCCTTATTTATTGCTGCATTGTCTGCAGTCTCTTTTTGTAAGGTCTGCCCAAAAGCCGTTCCGGCCAGTAACATCATTGCGGAGAGGATCAATATTTTTTTCATGGTGGTAAAATTTTAAATGGTTAAATACTCATAAACCGTAATGCTAATCAGATTGAATTTTTTATTATTCCCTTTGAAGCCCGATAGGATTTATTGTATAATCCAGTCGGTATATTTTGTTGACATTGTCCCCAGCTTCTTCATCTCGTTAGCGATGGGAACCAGATTGTCATAAGCCTTTTTCCCGAGTTCGGTACAACTTCCGTCTTCCCGGAAATATTTGTTCCGCTCTTCCACCGACTTAAAACAGAACATAATGGCTATCCCGTTTTTATGCTCCCCTCTGATGCCTGTTAGTAAAAAAAGCTTCAATCCTTTAAATTCTTTTTCATACGCAGGAAGAAAGGCGTATTTTAACAGAGAGACATATTGATCCATCGAAACCCGGGGCTTCAGATCCACCGTGACAAGATGAAATCCGATGAAACTGCCTTTTTGTAAGGTCTGCCCGAAAGTGACTCCGGCCAGCAATACAAATACGGAGAGAATAAGAAGCTTTTTCATGGCTTCAGTGTTATAATTTTTTAAGTCTGTTGACGCTTGTATTATTGTATAATCCAGTCGGTATATTTGGTGGTTGCTGTCCCGAGTTTGTTCATTTCTTCGGTGACAGGGGCGAGATTGTCGCTTGCTTTTTGCGCCAGGGCCGAATTACTCCCGTCCTCATTGAAATATTTATTCCGGTCTTTTACAGAGTTAAAATAAAACAGAAGTCCGAAACTGTCCTTATTTTCACCCCTGATGCCTTCCAGTAAAAAAAGTTTGCATCCCGGGAGCTCTTTTTCAAAGGCCGGGATATAGCTATTGACATAAAATTCTTTAAACTGGTCCATGGTTACACCGGGTTTCAGATCAATAGTCATTACATGCACACCGATCAGGTTGCCTTTTTGTAATGTCTGACCGAAAGCCGTTCCGGCCAGTAACATCATTGCGGAGAGAATCAATAATTTTTTCATGGTTTTTGAATTTTAGAGTTTACATTTTATTGAATGGATGCAATGTATTCTTCCAATGCCTGACGTATGGGCGTATAGGTAATGCCGAGATCCCGCTCGGCTTTGCTGCCGTCGGCTTTGAAGCCTTTTTTCATCACTCTTATCTGGTCTGCAGCCATGCCCCATAAAGGGGGCTTTTTGATCAGGTTGGCAATCCCTGTCAGAAGATAGGCATTCATCACCGTCATAAAATCCGGCATGTTCATTTTGGGCAGAGGAACGCCTGAAATATCGCTTACCATTTTGCTCACTTCACCGTTAGAGGCCTGGTATTTTCCAAGCAGATATCTTTCCCCGATATTATCTTCTTTTTCAGCAGCTTTTATAATTCCTTCGGCAACGTCTTTAACATATACATAGGTAAGTACGGAGTTCACAAGTACTTTGGCAGGTAATTGTCGGTGAATGATACGCAGGTAAAATTCCGCCGTAGCTTTTGTATCGCCGGGGCCGATCACTGCACAGGGATTGATCCCAACCACAGGTAAGTTTTTCGTTTTATGCATTTCCCATACGATCCGCTCCCCTTCGGATTTGGTTTGAAAATATCTTCCTATCGGCGTCCCCGGTTTACTTTTTTCGGTAAAAGGAGATTCTTCGGGAACGCCGAAAGTGCCAACCGTACTTACATGTACAATTTTGGAAATGTTGGTTTCCAATGCGCTTTCCATGACATTTCTGGTCCCGGTGACGTTAATGTCTTTGTAAAGCCTCTTGTCCGGGATCCAGAAATCATAGAGCCCTGCCAGGTGCATAACCCAGTCGCAGCCTTTCATGCCCCGCAAAAGAGACTCCTTATCGAGGATATCCCCTTTTACGAGGGTAGCCCCCCGCTTTTCTAACAGCTCACTTTTTTGATTGGTTTTTCTCACCAGGCATACCAACTCGTGATCTGTTTGAGACAACCGGTTGATAAGATGTGTGCCGATAAATCCGGTGGCCCCTGTAATGAAGATTTTCATGTTATCTGATTTTTTAAGTTAGTTGATAATCACGTGAATGAAGATTAATTACTTGGATTCTGTTTTATCTCTATTTTTGTTTAGTAAAAGTATAATACAGCTAATTATTACTATTGCATCAATCAAAAACATGACAGTAAGCATTGTGTCAAAATTTTTAATACCAATTTTAACAAACCCAATGCCCAGTCCTAATAGTGGCAAAATTATTCCTAAAATTTTACCACTCTGTTTATTCAAAAAAAGCAATACTCCAGTTGCTAAGAATCCTATTCCGAAAATGAGCATCGGTAAAGCATTTGGGTCTTCCAGACCTTTGAATATCGGCATTACATGTAAAATTCCTGTAATAACCATTAAACTGGCGGCTAAATAACGTAGCGGTTTCATGGTGGTAAACTTTTGGGGTTAATAAGTTTTATGACTGGAGGCATTTTTCTCGAGTGCTATTTTCCACGAGTGATCGGGTTGTTTTACCCATATCAGGGTAGAAATGCCTCTTGTAAAAAAAATAGGATTGCCATTTACAACATAATCAAAGGTCCAGTATTTTTGCATATAGACACAAGTGTCTGACACGGTGGTCGGTCCCAGAACAGCCTGGAAGTTTTTAATTCCAGGAGCAACTGATTTTGTAAACATCAGTAAAGAATCTTTAGTCCAGACGATTTGCCCATTATTAATAACCAGGCAATTATCTGTAAACAGATCGGCAATTATTTGACCATCACCGGAATTCCAGGCAACTACATCTTTAACAAGAAGTGAGTCGGCCAGTGCCTGGTCTTTGTTCACTGTGACTTGAGGAGTACTACAGGAAAACAGGACCATGGCCAGGGTCAGGAGGAAGAGAAAAGCTTTTGTTTTCATTTTCATAGGGGTTTTTAGTTAAAGAATAGTACATACTTTTCCCATAAGTTACTGCTTTCAGGTTGTAACATGCAAGAGGTAATGACTATTCGCAGGGGGTTATTTCCTATTCGCAAGGGGTTATTTCCTATTCGCAGGGAGTTATTTCCTATTTGAAGATCTTTTTCGGGATATCCTTTTTCCCTTTACGTGAAAGGAAGGGTGTTAATGCCCTGAATAGGGCTCAATGGTTAAATCCCGATATCCAAATAATTAATTATTGAAGTTTCGCACATTTTGCTTCTTGATTAAGAATTATTTTATCAAACAAACTGCAGATTTTATATTTCATTGATTATCTACATCTTGCAGATTCCATTTTCTTGTTAAACCCAACTTGGCGCAACTTTGCGTTTTCTCTGCGTAACTTCGCGTAACAGCTATTCCGCCAAGATTCGCAAAGAAGTCGCGAAGAACCGCAAAGGTTTATATTGTACTAACATAATATATTCCAGACATATAAATTTTTTAATCCAGTGCGAAACTTTA
>JANTGF010000110.1 GCA_024763075.1 Bacteroidales bacterium
TAGAAAACGCCAAATACTGCGTTATTCTCGTTTTGAAAACGGTCATTTACAAAAGTAAACTCCCTGATTTTCAAAGCTTCGAAAGCCTTGTCTTTGGTGTCTTCTAAGAAGCCACTTAAAAAATTAAGAGTTCTCTTAGAAGCACTAATTAATTGCGGAGGGAGGTAGGCGTAAATCCAAATTCTTTTGAAAAGGCACGTGTGAAGTAGGCCGGATCTTTAAACCCTACATCATAAGAAATTTCAGATATCGTCAGCTTGGTCTTAAGAATTTTTTCTTTGGCCACAGACAAACGAAAAAAGCGAATGAAATGAGATGCTGATATACCGGTTAATGCCTTGAGTTTACGAAAAAGCTGAACACGGCTCATGCCCATTTCAAGAGTCAGCTGGTTGGAATCAAAATCCTCATCATTGTATTTCTCTTCCAGAACTTCTTTTAGTTTCTTCAGGAATAATTCATCAAGGTTGACAGGCTCAATTGCTTTATTTGTCGCTGAAATAGCCAGTGTTAAATATTTAGATTTTAATTTTTCCCTGGATTTAATGAGCATTTCCATCTGAATCATTAATTCCTTCGGATCAAATGGCTTTGTCAGATATACATCTGCTCCATATTCAAGCCCTGTAATTTTAGATTCAGTATTGGCCATGGCAGTAAGAAGAATAATTGGAATATGATTGGTTCGAAAGTTCTTCTTCAAAACTTTACACACATCATATCCGTCTTTACCTGGCATCATACATCGGAGAGAATAATGTCAGGGATCAATTCCAAAGTCATTTCAATACCTTCTTCCCCATTTTTCGCCCGATTAACCTGGTATGTTGTCTCCACTATTGATCGCAAATAAGTAACCACATCATCATTATCTTCGATTATCAAGAGGCTCGGGAGGTTTTTGTTAAGCTGCCCAGAGTCAACTTTATCCACATGGGGAATGGATTCTATAAGTTCAAATTCTGAATCCTTTTCGTGAATAAAAGTTTTTCCGGTTTCATTCGTTATCGGCAGAAAAACAGAAAATTTAGTGCCTTTACCCGGCTCACTTTCAACAAACAAATTTCCATTCAAAAGCTGAACTATTTCTTTCACCAAAAGAAGTCCTATTCCTGAACCCTCCCGATGAGGTAAATTTTTCTTCTCAACCTGATAGTAACGATTAAAAATCAGGGGTAGCTCATTTTCAGAAATTCCCTGCCCTGTGTCCCTGATGGTTAACTTAAGGCCATTTTCAGCACAAATGTAATTCCCCTGCAAGGGAGAGAACCCCGTTATATTTTCAAATTTATGATTTGAATATTCTGAAACATCAAAATGAATACTGGCCCCGGAAGGAGAATATTTAATGGCGTTAGTTAAAAGATTACCAATCAATGATTCCATTTTCTCCGAATCAAAATCCATCCATAACTCTTCTAAATCTGTGTGAAAGTAAAAAGCTACGTTCTTTTCTTTTGACAAATATGAGAATGGCTCAATGGTTTGCCGAACAAAAGGAATAATATCTTGCTGAATTAGATTAACTTGCATAGATTTTGCCTCTAACTTTGAAAGATCAAGCATCTGGTTCACAAGATGAAGAAGTTGAAATCCGTTTTTACGAATCAAATGCACCCCTTTTTCAATATATTTGCCCGGATTGCTGCGAATCTGATTCGTCATTCCCAGTATTACTGTTAATGGTGTTCGGAATTCATGAGTTATGTTGGTATAAAAATTAGTCTTCAGGGTATCTAATTCCTTCAGTTTTTGAGTTTCCAGTTTCCTGATCTGAATATTTTGATTGATATAAAATGAAAGCCGAATGTATAAATTGTATGTCACAACTATCAGATGAAGCACAAAAAATACCAAATTTACAGTCGGAGTAATTTCCGGTACGGGCGTCAGGAATGGCTGCAGCAGTGCTTCAATAATCACAGTAATCAGATAAAAAGCGAATATGTATCGAACCTGGTTTAGTTTAAGAAAATATAAGGATTGCAGGACTCCGGCCAATCCTACCAATACAATTCCTCCTGAATGAAGAATACCACCGAAATATAAAACTCCGATAAAAGAGAATAACACAAAAAAATATTGGTTTATTATTGTGAAGAATTTCACATGCTGATGTAATAAAATAAACGCAATTATAATTGTCAACTCAACACCGGAAAAGATCCATACTCCCTTAGCGAGGGTTGGCAATTTAAGTACCCACAGCAATAATCCAAGCAAGACCATTTTAGGTATGCCTGGTACAACAGAATGCAAAAACCTTTTCTTTAAGGCAAGTATCTCCGGGGTCTCCCTGGAATGAAAAAAATGTTTTTCCAACCAATATTCAATTATATTTTTCATGGATGGAATTCCTGAAATGAGTGATTAAATAAGGTATCGCAGATAATTAACCTAATTTGAAAGTTTTAGTATATTAGGAAAGTGGCAAACACAAATTATCATGCTAAAACACAAAGATATAAATAAGGCCTCAGAATTAAAAACCAACCCTCAGATTCTAATGGATGTGTTCTTCAAAGTTTATCTTTGACTTCATTTACAAACAGGAACGTCCAATGAACTTTCCGGACGTTTTAAGTGCAAAACTTTCCATCTTCCTTTGGACATGGAAACGTTTGGAATGAATACGAAAAGCCTCCCTTCGGATCCCGAATCGACCAAAATTACTAATTTTACTATCGATTCGAGGACTCTCGAAAAATTACAAATTCCGCAAAACGGAATTTTATTTTTCGGAGCTTGAATACTGTCGCCTTTATGGGTCAGTATCCTGATAATTTCTCCAGTATGAGAAATTCATCAGGACCGACGACCTGCTCCTGCTTCCCGAATATATATTGAGCCTCCCATCGGACTTGAACCGACGACCTGCTCATTACGAATGAGCTGCTCTACCAACTGAGCTAAGGAGGCAAAAGAAAGGCAAAAATAAGAAGTTAAAAGGAAAATGGAAAAAATATAATTTTTATTTTCGGTTTTTGTCCGGATTTCAAACTTTTGACATTCTCCTTCTGCCTTTTTCCTTCTGCCTTTTAACTTTAAACTTCAGTCTTCCAGCTTTTTCAGCCTTTCCAGTACCGGAGGATGAGAATAATTGAAAAATACATACAGCGGATGCGGCCGGAGGTTTCCCAGATTATTCACGGTAAGTTTCTTTAAAGCCGTTGCGAGATATGATCCTCCATAATTCTCTTTCGCAAATGCATCGGCTTCAAATTCATTTTTTCGCGACATAATATTCATTCCAAGTCCCAGAATGGTGGATATCGGGGAGTAGAGTATACCAAATGCGATCAGGCTCACCTGAAATGAAGGTTTATCCACCCCCAGGGCTGCCGATAAGGATGGATTACTAATAAACCACGAGAGAATGTAAAAAGTTATTCCTGTTTGAAGAACAGACAATACCATGCCTTTTTTTGTATGTTTTTTCAGGTAATGGCCTATCTCATGTGCCAGCACAGCTACAATTTCTTCCTTTGTCATATCGTTGATCAGGGTGTCGTATAAAACGATTCTTTTCTTTTTGCCCAGTCCGCTGAAATAGGCATTCGCCTTGGAAGAACGTTTCGAACCGTCAATCACAAAAACATTATCAAGCTTAAAACCCACCCTCTGACAAAACTTTTCTATTTCATCCCGGAGTTCACCCTCTTCCAATGGTGTTTGTTTATTGAAAAGGGGAACAATCAGACTGGAATAAAACATGGTCATGAATACCATAAAAACAGATACAAAACCCCATGCGAGAAGCCAGAACCACTTTCCCGTTGCAGTATAAAACCAGACAATAAGTGCCAGAATTGCGCCACCAATAACCGCACCCAGCAGCCATGACTTCAGCTTGTCAATAAAAAAAAGTTTTGGTGTGGTCTTGTTAAAACCATACTTTTCCTCTATCACAAAGGTGTCGTATAAAGAGAAAGGTGTGCCTAAAATATCCATGGCAATTCCCAGTATTCCAAAAAACAAAAGGGCAGAAAGAATAGGATTCACGCTGATGGAAGTAGCCCAGGAATCGACAAGAGCAAATCCGCCTAAAAACAGCATCAGCAGAATCAAAACCAGATTAAAACCTGAGCTTATGTGGCCAAATTTCTGGTTTTCTTTAAAATACTCCTGCGATTTCTTATATTTTTCAGGATCATAAAAACCTTCAAAGGCCTCTGGCAGCTTATCACTCCACATGGTGGAATTCAGGTAGTCCAGGACCTGGCCAAAAATAAAATCGAGTAGAATGATGGCAATAATTATGTAAAACAGAGTACTATACATGGAAATCGGTTTTTAGAATGGCAAAAGTAGTATTTTTACATGAATTATTTTAATAATAAAAAAGCAGGGACTCCCCTGCTTTCCTGTTTTGTATATCTCTACCTTAAGTTATTCTTCCTTTTTTTCTTTCACCGGACAAGTACTTATCCCGAATATTGCATACAAAGGACAAAAATTAATTAAACTGGTAAGCAGGAAGATCCCTGCAACTACCAGCAGCACAATTCCCAATGTACCACCAATAACTTCGGTAAAGTATAAAATCGCAATGACAACGGCAATTACCAGTCTGATAATCTTATCCGTTCCTCCCATGTTTTTTTTCATAGCTATATAATTTTTAAATTAAACAAATTGATTTTATGTAAATATAAGGAAACTAAGCCGGATTTCCAATTTCTGAAAGAGGATGGCCGCATTTGGGGGTTATTATGAGCCACTAACCAACAATTTATAGTTCAGCCCACTTAACCCGAACCTGCAAATTTTAATTTAGACGTTCGTTCCGCTTAGTCTGAACTCTTTTCCGGATTATGGAAATTACTTTTGGGTATGGTTTTAAAGAAAATACATATAATCCTATTTTTTGGATTGATCACAGGAAATCTTGTCTCCGCACAAAGCCTCCTGGATAATATAAAATCAGAGGATAAGGGTTTATCAAAAACATACCAAACCGATTTTTCAGGATTTGTGAGGGGCGTAAGTTACCTTGGAAGAACAGATGATCACAGTTCAGCTGAATTCAAAAGCATTTACGGAGATGCCTCTTTCCGGGTAAAATCAAGCTTCGGTGGTTTTGGTAAAGCCTATGCTGAAGCAAGAATGTACAAAGGTCTGGAATATGGAATGGATAAACAAAGTATTGCATTGAGAGAAGCCTGGGTATCATTTAATGCCGGCAAATTTGGCATGAGCGCTGGCCAGAAGATCATCGTTTGGGGAAAGGCCGACGGCATTAACCCTACTAATAATATTACGCCTGTAAATACGCTCCTTCGTTCTCCTGATCCAGACGACATGAGAATGGGGAACTTTCTAATACAAATGTATTATAGTTTTACACCTACAGTTAGGCTGGAAGGTATCTGGGTGCCAAAATACAAACCTTCACTCCTGCCCTGGCAGTTTTCAGAATTGCCTCCGGGAATAAACCTGAAAGAAGGTACTTACCCGGATGCCAGTCTGGAGAACGGTTCCTTTGTTGGTAAGCTCTATCTGAACTACCCGGCCATTGACGCTTCCTTTTCATATTTTGATGGTTATGGATTAAATCCGGGCCTTACCCTGGGAACACCGGAATTTGTCCCGGGTGATACTTTGATCATTCAAAATATTATTACAAAAGCATACAGAATGCAAACTATTGGAGTTGATTTCTCCACAACAGTCGGGAAATTTGGTTTAAGAGGTGAGGCAGCCTGGATGATACCCACAGATGATTATAAAACAGAAATACAGGTTCCAAATCCGGATATCTGGTATGTGCTGGGAATAGACCGAAGCTTTGGTAACTTCCAACTTATTGTTCAGTACATTGGCAGGTATGTAATTGATTTTGAAGAGTTAAAACCACCTGTGGATGAAATGGAACAATTGATTTACGGCATTAAGCAGGGTAACCGGATGTTCCAGATGCAGCAAAACGAATGGTCTCACAGCCTGAGTGTAAGGGCATCGCAAAGCTTGTTTTATGAGACCTTAAACCTGGAGGTATTCAGTCTGATGAATTTTACTACGGATGAATATATGATGATCCCCAAAATCACCTATTCCATTAGCGACGGTTTAAGTATTGCTGCAGGAATGGAATGGTACACAGGAGGTGATAATACTTTGTATGATTTAGTGGAAAACCCTTTCAATTCGGTTTTTCTGCAATTGAAAGCATTCTTTTAGTTTCGGTAATTAAATGTAAAAAATAATGAATTCAAACATTGGAACTTGAATATTTACACAAACATAAACAATAAAAGGTATTGAATAAAAGGATAAAGATATGAAAACAGGTAAGTTAATAACAAAATACCGCTGGTGGATCATGGGATTTGCCCTGACCATTACACTGGTTTTCGGACTCCAGATTCCAAAATCGCAGATAGATCCGAATATGGATAATTATATTCCCACTAAAATGGAATCAAGGATAAATACAAATAAAATCCAGGAGATTTTTGGTGGCTCCGATCCAATGGTAATAGCATTTGAGACAAAGGATGTGTTAAATCCGGAAACCTTAAAAAGGGTGAAAAAAATATCAAAAAGTCTTAAAAAGCTGGATGATGTGAATAAGGTTCTTTCCCTGTTTGATTTAAAAAGCATTAAGGGTGAAGATGGTGCGATGATTGTTGACCCGGCTGTGCCACATATACCTAAAACCCCCGAAGGCCGTGAGAAATTAAGAAAAGAACTGGAAAACAATAGTATGGTGTATAAGAAAGTGGTTTCTGAGGATTTTAAAATGACAGCCATTATTGCTACGGTAAAAAAAGAGGTTATTGAAGAAGAATTTATGGCAAAAGTTAACCGGATCATGGAAGAAAATCCGGGAAGTGAAAAAGTTTATATGGGAGGTATCCCCTATCTGACAGCCATAGTATCCAAAGACCTGAGTCATGATTTCAAGATATTGCTACCTGTTGGAATAGCAATTATGTTGTTCATGCTATATTTCTTTTTCAGACAGAAACGGGGTGTTCTACTGCCCTTTTTGATCGTCCTTATGTCCATTGTCTTCAGTATGGGTCTTATTCCTGTGCTGGGGTGGAAGCTATCTATTGTAACCTTATTACTTCCTATTATTCTGATAGCTGTGGCAAATGATTATGGAATTCACCTCATTGCAAGGTATCAGGAGTTGTTTAAAGATTATGGCAGTGAATATGCCAAGAAGAAGTTAGCTGAAGTAACTTATTCCGGTTTAAAATTACCCATAATTCTTACGGGTTTAACAACCATTGTCGGGATATTAAGCCTTCTCTCCCACCGGATGATCCCTGCCAGGCAGATTGGCGTACTGGCAGCCGCCGGCATTACCTTTGCCCTCTTTTTCAGTCTGGTCCTTATTCCAGCAATCCTCAGCCTTCTGAAAAAGAAAGGCCCCCCCGTTTTCAATAAGAAGCATAAAACCGACATTATGGACCGTATCCTGAAGAAATTCGGACTTCTGGTTACGAATCAACCGAAAAAGATCCTGATTTTTGCCCTTAGCCTGGTTATTCTTACCGGAACTGGACTCATCTTCTTAAAGGTAGATACAAATATTGAAAACTTCTTCCCAAAACACCACGCAGTAAGGCAGGGAGCAAAGGTTATCAATGATAATTTCGGCGGGTCTCAAAACCTGTCTGTACTTGTGGAGGGTGATATCAAAGATCCCGCTCTTTTAAAACGCATGGAAAAATATGAAGAATCGATCAAGACCCATGAAGGAGTCGGGAATATATTTTCCATTACGGATGTGGTTAAGGAAATGAGCAAGGCCATCAATGACAAAGGAGACTCTCTTTACAATAAGATTCCCGGAACCAGAAATGCTGTTGCACAGTATTTCGAGTTATATTCAATGAGTGGAGACCCTGATGATTTTGAACAACTGGTGGATTTTGATTATCAGCATGCGCTGATTATGGTAACACTGAAAGATGCCAGCAATACAAATGTAAATGGAGTAATAAAGTACATCCGTAAGCTTACCAAAGGAGATAAAAATATAAAACTGATTGGTGGCTATACATACATTTCCTCCCAGTTGGCACATCTTGTGGTTAAAGGACAAATGATCTCTCTATTACTGGCAATGGCAGCCATCATTTTCCTGGTCATGCTCATTTTCAGATCGGTAAGGATAGGACTGATGTCCAGTGTACCACTTTTACTGGCAATTATTTTTCTTTTCGGTTTGATGGGTATCCTTGGCATCCGGCTGGATATCGCCACTGCACTGTTATCGTCTATGATGATTGGTATCGGTGTGGATTATACCATTCATTTCCTGTGGCGTTATAAAGAAGAGTTTCACACAAGTTTAAATTCTTCCCTGGCCATCAGGAAAACGCTGGAAACCACAGGCAGAGGAATTGTATTTAATGCATTGTCGGTAATTATCGGATTTTCCGTCCTTCTAATCTCAACCTTTCCGCCTATCCGGTTTTTTGGATTCCTGGTGATCATATCTATTTCGGCCTGTCTGATCGGTGCATTAATGATCATTCCTTCCTTACTCATTGTTTTTGATGTAAATGTGGAGCCATGGAAGAAAATCAGATCCTGGAAACTGTTCAAAAACAGTGGAATACAGATATCTCTTAAAAGGGAAAAACATAAACCTGCTTATTAATGTAAAAAATTCCTGAACATGAAAACAATAGTTAAAATTTTTATAACACTCATTCTTTTGAATGCGGGCAATCTGTTATTTGCTCAAAACGCGAAAGAGCTGATGAAACAATCCATTGACAATGGCAAATTTAAAGGCATAGAAACCCGTTCCACTTTGAAAATTATCGATAAAAAAGGCAGGGAGAGAATACGGGAATTGTACATGGCTTCAAAATCCTATGATAAGACAAATATAGAGAAAAAGATCATTCTGTTTCTTGCTCCGGCTGATGTAAAAGGAACGGGCTTGCTTATATTCGATTATGATAAAAAACCGGATGACCTTTGGATCTATATGCCAGCTATAAGGAAAACGCGGAGAATAGTAAGCAGTGAAAAAAAGAAAAGCTTTATGGGATCTGAATTTTCCAATGCAGATATGACCACCTCAAATCTTGATGACTACAGCTACAAGCTGCTGGGAAGTGAAATGGTGAATGGAACAGATTGCTGGAAAATTGAAAGCATTCCCGTAAACGATGATGTAATGGAATCAACAGGTTACTCAAAGCAAATCGTTTACCTGGGGAAACAGGATAAGGTTTTGCGGAAGGTAGTGTTTTTCGATGAGGACGACGAACTCCTGAAATCACTAACTGCCAGTAACATTAAGGTAGTCGATAAATCAAAAGAAAAACAAATGGCCATGTTCATGCGCATGGAAAATCATCAGAATAACAGAAAATCAGAGATCAGAATGAACGAAGTTAAAATAAATGAAAACCTGAAGGATGAAATGTTTTCGATTGATTTTATTGAAAAACAATAAAGGTAAAGATATGAACAGATTAATGTGGCTCTTATGGCTTATTCTTTTGACGATTAGTAATATTAGTCTTTTTTCTCAGGAGAACAACAATGAAGATATTACAGGAATTTGGTACACTCCGGAAAAAGATTGTAAAGTTGAGATGTTTTATAAGGACGGTAAGTTATTTGGGAAATTTGTGTGGTTTGAGGAACCGAATGATGAGAAAGGAAATCCCATCACCGACACAAATAATCCCGATACAAGTTTGCGCAGGCAGCCCCTGTTGAATAAGGTATTTCTTTGGGATCTTGTTCCCGCAAAAAAAGAAGACAAATGGAAAAACGGTAAAGTGTATAATCCCCGTGACGGACGCTCCTATAAAGCAGAGATCAGCTTACCATGCAATGATACCCTGATTGTCAGGGGCTATATTGGGATCAGCCTGCTTGGTAAAAACTCCGTCTGGACCAGAGTACCTGAGGAATTTACAAGGAAAAAATGAAATCATTGGAATAAAGCCTTTTCATAACATCAGGCTTCTCATTTTTCTCCAAATTTTTCTTTAATGGCCTTTTCTGTTTTCAGAATGAGATAAGCTGCATATGCAATCAGCATTCCTATTCCCAGCAGGGTCCTGATTGTTTCCGAAGTCTTTAACTTTAGTAATAAACCCGGAAGGGATATCAGGCTGTAAGCAATGCCCGACTTTATCATTAGCCATGCGGAATATTTCTGGGAAAAATCCCACCTTTCCTGTGATTTCATTGAGCTGATTGTCCTGTATCCGTATAAGCTGTTAATCTTTTTAGGAGGGGACTTCAGCATGATAATTCCTGTAAGTACGAAAAATGGCCCGGTGGTAATCGGAATCAGAAATAAGGGGTTTAATAAATCCATAGCATTCTGGTAGGATTGATTTTAAACCCAAAGATAAATAAAACTATTTTTTTCTGTATTCTAGAGACATATGTAATTCTTTCCGGCGCTGCACAGCATTATGTTTTTTGCGGAGCATTCCATTGCGCCGGGGTTTCGTATTAACAAATCTCCAACCCCGACTTGAAAGTCGGGGCTAAATTATTACGTCCTTACAGGGCTGGGAGAGAAGTCAGGGGATGACTCAAAGTCATCCCCTGACTGGCTAACCAATTTTTTTATTAAATAGTTATTTTCCATTTACAATTATCCACAATGCCAGGCAAAACACGTGTGTATTCCCCTCCTCTCTGAGGAGGGGTGTCATGACGTACTCTGTCATGACAGGGAGGTACGGCCGGTGCGAAGGCCGGTTTCACCAGATACCGGAGCTGTTTTATAATCCAATATTCCATTCCGGCGCTGCAAAGCATTGGTCTTTTACCAGGCATTTCCCCCGCTACCGCGCGAATCCTTCGCGTGGTATTGTTCTACATACAACACGCTGGATTGTCCGGGGGTCGAATTTAGGTGTTACAACCGAAAAGCTTTTCTATTCCGGCGCTGCATGGCATTATTTATTTTATTGGACATTCCATTGCGCCGGGGTTTTGTGTTTGATCATATAACCCCGACTTGAAAGTCGGGGCTAAAATGCCCTTACAGGGCTGGGAGAGAAGTCAGGGGATGACTCAAAGTCATCCCCTGACTGGCTAACCAATTTTTTTATTAAATAGTTATTTCCCATTTACAATTATCCACAATGCCAGGCAAAACAAGTGTGTATTCCCCTCCTCTCTGAGGAGGGGTGTCATGAGGAATTCCGTCATGACGGGGAGGTACGGCCGGTGCGAAGGCCGGTTTCACCAGATACCGGATGATTTATTATTCTGATGTTCCATTCCGGCGCTGCATAGCATTCGTTTTTTGCCAGGCATTTCATTGCGCCGGTTTTTTTTATGCATATATAAACCCCGACTTAAAAGTCGGGGCTAAAAATATTACGCTCCGGAGCTTTTACTCCTTATTTCCCGACTTTGAATTAAGCTGCACTGCACCGATATATTTGTGGCAAAAAGATACCACATAAGAAAACCCGGCGCACCAGGATGCATAATGGAAGGATATTGCCTCCCCGCGCCACAATAAGTTATTATTCCACCGTCACAAAACAAACCAAAGGGTGTTTTCTTTAAATTCGGGTCAGGTGGTGACTAGAAGTCACCACCTGACTGAAAATTATTTCATTTTAAACATCTTACCGGTTTGATTAAATTCCCCGGCAGTGAATTTGTAGAGGTATATTCCTTCCTTGAGCCCTGGCGTTTCCCATTCATAGTTATAAGAACCCACCGGTAGTTTTTTGGAAACCAGTACTTTCATCAGCTTACCATGGATGCTATAGATACGTAATTCCACAAATGCTTCCTCGGGTATGGAGAAATTAAATGTGGTGGATATACTAAAAGGATTCGGATAGTTCTGCTCTATTTTGAAGGAATTTGGTGAATCAAAAGGCAATTCCTCTATTCCTACCGTGGATAAAACATCCACAATTGCCATGGAGGAGTCAATGCAACCCGACCTTTTCTGAATCACATAAATCATTGTATCCAAGCCAACAAAGCCTGTTTCAGGAGTGTAGGTAATGGTACTGTCCCCGCTTACAACCGCTGTGCCATGGGCAGGATCACCCACAAAAAGAACGGTAAGGGTATCTCCGTCCGGATCGGTATCATTTGCCAGCACGTTTATTTCAACCGGTCGATCCTGCCGGAAACTTATGGTATCCGGATTCGCCTGTGGGGGATCAATGCCATATACCTCAAGGTTGACTGAGGTATCGGAATACTGAACGGCAAAATACCGGCAATTACTGATCTCCGTTCCATTCACCACATCAAAGGTATCTGTACGGGAAGTAAATTT
>JANTGF010000111.1 GCA_024763075.1 Bacteroidales bacterium
TTTATTTTTAGCAATTTTTCCCGCAGCGGCGGCTTTTTTTGCTTACTTTTTTTAGCTGCAGCAAAAAAGTAAGTGCCCGTCCGGCATAAGGACAAATTATCAATATGAGAATAGAGTTATTTATAACCCATATTAAATCGACATAGGAAAGATCAGTTAAATAAATAAAAACCATCTATGCATGAAATACATCTTCTTCACATTATTTGGAATAATATTACTGGGTTGCACAGGCCCGGTTCAAAAACAGAATTTAAACAGTACATGGTCTGGTGCAAGGTGGGTGGGGCTCGATAAACTGCCTGACAGTCTGAAAATAATTCCCGGTATTCACGGCCTTAGCAAAGCTTATGAGAACAAATATAAGAAGCGGTCTGTCGTTCCGCTTTTCCGTAAAGTTTTTAATGTAAAAAAAAGCATTTCCAAAGCAACCATCAATATCAGCGGACTGGGGCAATACGAACTTTATATCAACGGGAATAAAATCGGAAACCGGTTCCTTTCCCCGGGCTGGACATATTATCAAAATAGGGTTTTGTACAATACTTTTAATATTACAAAATATCTGAAAAAGGGGGAAAATATTATTGGAGCAATTGTTGGTAACGGATTTTTCAACATTAACAATGAACGGTACTTTAAATTACTAATCGCCTATGGCTATCCGCAGCTTATTTTCAATATTACTGTCACTTATAATGATGGAACAACCCGGAATGTCATTTCTGATGAGCATTGCAGGGTAAGTTCGTCACCCATTACTTTCAGCAGCATTTACGGTGGTGAAGACTATGATGCACGCCTGGAGCAACCGGGCTGGAACACTGCAGGGTTTGACGACTCCAAATGGAAGAATGCAGTGTCTGCAGGTGTTTCTGATGACAGGTTGGTACCAGAGAAAGATTTTCCGTTAAAATTTATGCAGGAATTTAAAGTTCAAAAAATATTCAAATCAAAATCGGGTAAAACTATTTATGACTTCGGGCAAAACGCTTCAGGAATTATCTCGTTAAAAGTCACCGGGAACAAAGGGGCTCATATCCGTATCCGGCCGGATGAGCTTGTGAATGCAGATGGTGAAGTTACCCAGTTAAGCGGCAGGGGCCCGTATGAATTTAACTATATTCTTAAGGGTGAAGGAGTAGAAGAGTGGCAACCCCGGTTTACCTATTATGGTTTCAGGTATGTAGAAGTAGAAATCACTGAACCGGAAAATGCCGGAACAAAAACAAAGATTGTAGAGTTAAAGATGCTGCACACACGTAACTCATCTCCTGTTGTGGGTTCTTTTAGTTGTTCTGATACACTTTTCAATAAAATTTTCAAATTGATTAATTGGGGGATCAGGAGTAATATGGCCAGTGTGCTGACCGACTGTCCGCATCGCGAAAAACTGGGCTGGCTGGAACAAACTTATCTGATGGGGCCTTCGATTCATTATAATTATGATATCCGGAAATTGTACAATAAAATCGTTGATGATATGAACGATTCGCAAACGGAAGAGGGCCTGGTTCCTGATATTGCTCCCGAGTATGTCGAGTTTGCAGGTGGCTTTCGTGATTCACCAGAGTGGGGTTCTGCCGCGGTGATCGTACCGTGGCAGTTGTACCGCTGGTATGGGGATAAAGAGGTGTTGAAAAGAGCATATCCGATGATAAAGAAATATGCAGGCTATCTTCAGAGTAAAGCTGATGATTATATTCTTTCTCACGGTTTGGGCGATTGGTATGACCTGGGGCCCAAAAGTCCGGGAAGTGCTCAGTTAACTCCAAAGGCCGTAACGGCAACATCCATTTTCTATTATGACCTGCAGCTTGCTTCCCGGATAGCAAAACTGTTGGGTTTTAAGGATGATGTAGAACAATACCTGACCTTGGCTGACAATGTAAAGAAGTCATTCCTGAAAGAGTTCTATGACCCGGAAACCGGGATTGTTTCAACCGGTAGTCAAACTGCTTTTGCCATGTCGCTTTACACCGGTTTGATACCCGGCGGGGATAAAGAGAAGGTATTCCAAAATTTGGTCAATAGCATTGAGAAGAATGATTATGCGCTTACATCAGGTGATATTGGCTATCATTTCCTGGTCCGTGTTTTAAGTGAGAACGGCAGGTCGGATATCCTTTTCAGGATGAACAATCGTACTGACCGGCCAGGTTATGGATACCAATTGAAAAAAGGCGCTACTGCCTTGACAGAAAGCTGGATGGCTCTTAGGGATAATTCGAACAATCATTTAATGCTCGGGCATTTAATGGAGTGGTTTTATTCCGGACTGGGGGGTATTTACCAGGATAAAAATTCGATGGCTTATGACAAAATAATTATTGCCCCAAAACCGGTTGGAAATATTAAGTGGGTCAAATGTGATTTCGAATCAACCGGGGGGATGATTTCTTCACAATGGAAAATGAAAGGAGAATCCTTTGAACTTATTGTGGAAATACCGGAGAATTCTTCAGCTAATATTATTATTCCTAAAAAATTTAAAAATCTTTCTTGTAAAGTTCTGGATATCAATACCCAGAACAATTTGAAAGTTGAGATTAAAGATGGATGTTTTAACCTGGAGTCCGGGAATTACAATATTAGTTTAAACTAAGTCAACTATAAATATTACGACATGGAGAGATTTGACGATAAGGTCAACGATCTGCTCTCTACACTTAAAGAAACCGGACAATGGGACAATACTTTGATTGTGATATGCAGCGACAACGGATGGCAAATGCCCCGCAGACTGGCAAACCTTTACGATTTTGGGACAAGGGTACCCCTGATAATTTACTGGAAAGGGCACATCACGGAAAACAGAACCGTTTCTGATTTTACAAACTTTAATGACCATGCTCATGCTTTCTTTGAAGTGACAGGTATTGAAGTACCGTTTAATTTATTGAAAAGTACAGCCTTTTAAAATTCATAGTTTTCTTTTTAAAATATGGGAATTAATACAATGTTGATTATTTTCCCGTGGAGATCCTTGGTTTTTTACAGATAACATTATCTTTGTTGGTCAGAACTTCCTTTTCCGGAATCGAAAAAGTTTTTAACCTTTTAGCTGGTGATGAAAATCCGTACCAAAGCATCAAAACCAAAACCTTTCAGAAGAAAAACCATCTGGATTTTTCTGGTTTCAGGAATACTGGCGGGTATTTTGATCATATTCCTGGCGAATAAAGGGCTTAAATATACTTCAACAGACGAATACTGCATTTCCTGTCACATTCATCCTCAGGCAGATATGGCATGGAAACAATCTTCTCATTTTCAGAATAACTCAGGAGTTGTAACGCATTGTACGGACTGCCACCTGCCACCTGCAGGGAAGGGAATGATAGCTGCCAAAATAAAACATGGTTCAAAAGATGTGTACGGGAAGCTTTTTAAAGATCCTGAAAAGTTTAACTGGAAGGAGAAGTCCAAACTGGAGAATGCCCGGAAATACACCTATAATGAAGGCTGTATAAATTGCCATCAGAACTTGTTTACGGAGGGTTTGTCCACGGATGGTGAAGATGCACATTTGTATTACAGGCAGCACAAGGATAAAGTTGTTTGTATTAATTGCCATCTGAATACAGGGCATTATAATGCAAATGCTGTCCATGCCCATAATAAGGATTTCGGCCAGGTGAAAACTGCTGATACCCTTATTTTTAAAGAGCCTGCAAAATTGCAGAAGTTTGAGGATTTTACGGAAAAAATCAGAGGTACCAATGTTTCCTTCCGGATGGTGGCTATTCCGTCGGGAGAATTTAAAATTGGAAGCCCAAAGTCCGAATCTTTCAGAAAAAACAACGAGGGCCCGGTTAGAAAAGTAAAGCTCAGTAAATTCTGGATGGCAGAGGTGGAAGTGAGTTGGAATGAATACCTTGCCTTTTTTCAGGAAACGACTTCCGAAGGAAGAAAAGAAATTGATGTAAATGCGAATGAAGGGAATGTGGATGCCATTACTGGTCCCACACCGCCATGGGGTGCCCCTGACCAGGGCTGGGGAAAAGGAAAATATCCTGCCATTACCATGTCGCATTATGCTGCAGAAACATATTGTAAGTGGCTTTCTAAAGTTACAGGTAAGCATTATCGCCTTCCAACCGAGGCGGAATGGGAGTATGCCTGCCGTGCCGGGACGGAAACCCCTTACTTTTTTAAAGGTGACCCTAAGGATTTTTCATCAAAGGGTTTTCTGAAAAAGATTATGAAACCGGATACTTCCGTTATTAATTCATATGTGATTTATTCCATGAACAGCAAAGGGACCACACATCCACCGGATGTAATAAAGCCCAACCCTTTCGGATTGAAAAATATGCTGGGAAATGTATATGAATTTTGTGCAGACTGGTATTCACCGGATATTTACTCTTTGTATAAGAACGATGTAATTACAGATCCGAAAGGCCCCCCCAGGGGAACCGAACATGTGATCAGGGGAGGTGCCTACGATAGCGATGCAGCTGATCTCAGAAGTGCCGCACGCAAACCTACGCAGACTACGAAATGGCTGGTTACAGACCCGCAGATACCAAAAAGTATCTGGTGGTACTCCGATTGTATCAATGTGGGATTCCGGGTAGTTTGCGAATACGACGAAGCATATTTTAAGTAACAGTTTTAATCTTTAATAATGAGCAAAAAAGCGGGAAACTTCAATCGACGGGAATTTATTGGAAAGGCTGCTTTGGCAGGCATGGCAGGAACAATTGGAGCCGGTTCACTGTTGTCTTCCTGCAGCACCCGGAAGAAATCCAATGCAGAACTGGGACTGCCTCCGCTCCTGAAACATGCACCGGACGGGCCCAAATTAAAAGCAGGCCTGATAGGTACCGGAAACCGGGGAACAGGTGCTGCTTTTAACTTTTTAAGTGCAGGGCCTAATCTGGAGGTAATTGCACTGGCTGATGTTTTCCAGGATAAAATAGACAGTTGCAGAAAACAATTCAAGAAATACAAAATTGATATACCGGAAAAAAATTGCTTTACCGGTTTTGATGCTTACAAAAAACTGCTCGAAACGGATGTGGAGGTTGTATTATTGGCTACTCCTCCTCATTTCCGACCGGAACATTTAAAGGCAGCGATCAATGCAAAAAAACATGTTTTCTCAGAAAAACCTTCGGCAGTTGATCCGGTTGGCATTCGTTCGACAATAAGTACAGCGGAAAGAGCGAAGGCCATGGGCCTGAATATAGTTACCGGTACTCAGCGAAGACATCAAAAGGATTATATTGAAACATATAAACAAGTGGCGAACGGGGCCATCGGACAAGTAACCGGAGCTAAGGCATACTGGAATCAGTCACATGTTTGGTATCGTTCCCGGGAGGACGACTGGAACGATATGGAATACATGATCAGGAACTGGAATAATTTTATCTGGTTGAGCGGGGATCATATTCTTGATACCCATGTGCATAACATTGATGTTGTGAACTGGTTTTCCGGGAAGTATCCGAAAGCTGCCATTGGTTATGGTGGAAGAGCCAGAAGGGTGACAGGAAATCAGTATGATTTTTTTAGCGTGGACTTTGATTACGGACAGGGTTTCAGTTCTCATAGTATGTGCCGGCAAATAGACAGTTGTGCCAATGGAGTTGGTGAAATTGTGGTGGGTACGAAAGGTTATACAAATTGCCGGAACAAAATATTTAGCCATGACGGGGAAGTGATCTGGGAATATGAAGCTCCCAAAGACAAGGAGGGTAAAAAGCTAAACACGGGGATAACAGCCTACATCCAGGAGCATATTCATCTGATTACTGCCATCCGTACCGAAGGGATGTATGTGAATGAAGCGGAAAGAACGGCTCTTTCAACACTTACAGCCATTATGGGAAGGGAAGCGGCCTATACAGGTAAAAGAATAAGCTGGGATGAAATTTATAATTCCAAACTCCGGCTTGGCCCTGTGGAATATAAAATGGGACCGGTAAATATGCCCTTTGAAGTACCTTTTCCCGGAACTGCAGTGAAAGTTTAATTACATATCATTTAATATTTTACAGAATGGAAAAAAGATCAACAAGAAGGGATTTTCTAAAGAAAACGGTTGCTACAGGAATAGGTATAACCGTTTTCCCGCAGATACTTCCCGCTTCTACACTGGGACGGAGCGGAGCGATTGCTCCGAATGACCGGATTGCTATGGCCGTAATCGGGTCGGGCAGTCGTGGAATGAGTAACGTGAACTGGTTTAACCAAAACAAGGAAATTCAGTTTATTGCTGCCTGCGATGTCGATGCAAATCACAGAGACCGGGCTAAAGCTGTAATTGATAAGCATAATAAGAATTCTGATTTGCGAACTTATCCGGATTATCGTGAATTACTTGAAAAAGAAAAAGTGGATGCTATGCTGATTGCCCTTCCCGATCAGTGGCATGCTGTAATCGCTACAGCCGTTGCTTCGAAAGGCATTGATATTTTTGGAGAAAAACCTTTGGCCCGGACCATCAGAGAAGGCAGGGCTATTGTGAATGCCGTGGAGAAAAACAATATTATCTGGCAAACGGGTAGCTGGCAGCGATCTGTTGCCAAATTTCACAGAGCCTGCGAACTGGTAATCAATAAAAAAATTGGTGAAGTGAAATATGCGGAAGTAGGGCTCCCGGATGCGCATAAACTGATCGGAACACCTCCGGTTATGCAAATACCAGAAGGCCTGGACTGGAATTTCTGGCTGGGGCCTGCACCTACAAAACCCTACAGGGGTGTTTCCCACTGGGACTGGCGCTGGATCATGGATTATTCCGGCGGACAGCTGACGGATTGGGCCGGACACCATATAGATATTGCTCACTGGGGGCTCGGACTTGACCGGAATGGTCCTGTTGAAATTGAAGGGAAGGGAGTGTATCCTGATGAAGGGATTTATGATGTACCTGTAGAATTTGACTTTACATGTAAGTATGAAAACGGGATTAAAATACGGGTAGCGAACAGAAGTCGCTTGCCCTATGACATGGGAACTACCTGGTATGGTGAAAACGGATGGATACATGTGGATCGCAGTAAACTAATTGCTGAAAATCCGGAAGTACTGAAAGAAACGATCGGAGATAATGAAATTCATCTTTACAAAAGTTATGATCATGTCAGGAACTTCATCGAGTGTCTGAAAAGCCGCAAAGAAACGATTACTCCCGCTGAAATTGCACACCGGTCTATTAGCGTGGGGCTTTTGGGTGAAATTGCAATGCTGACCGGACAGAAATTGTCATGGGATCCTGAAAAAGAGGTGTTTAATGATAACAACCATGCCAACAGATTGCTCTCAAGACCAATGAGAAGCCCGTGGAAACTAACTGAATAATCTTATATGATTTAAAAATATCAAGATATTCAAAATAATTTGAAAGTTGAAACAGATTAAAAATAAAAAAATGCGAAACATATTAAAACTTTTGGCAGGACTGAGTCTTGTAGTAACTTTCCTGATGGTTCAATCCTGTGGGACCACAGCCGAACATAAAGCCTTGATCATTACCGGACAGAATAACCATAACTGGGAAAAAAGTTCGATAATTATTAAAGATATCCTTGATCAGACAGGTATTTTTGAAACAGAGATCCTTTTAAGTCCTCCGGCAGGTGAGAGTATGTCCGGGTTTTTACCGGAGTTTAATAAATTTGAAGTCGTTATCCTGGATTATAATGGTGATCCATGGCCGGATAAGGCAAAATTAGATTTTGTGGATTATGTGAAAAACGGGGGAGGAGTGGTAATTTACCATGCGGCTGATAATGCTTTCCCGGAATGGAAAGAGTACAATGAGATGATTGGCCTGGGTGGCTGGGGAAACCGCAATGAAAAATCAGGCCCGTATTACTACTGGAAGGATGGAAAAATGATAAAGGATACTTCCCCCGGAAAAGGCGGAGGTCACGGTGCCAGACATCCTTTTCTGGTTATTAACCGGGATACGGAACATCCGGTTACCAGGGGACTTCCTGAGAAGTGGATGCATTCCGAAGATGAATTATATTCCTGGCTAAGAGGTCCGGCTGAGAATATAAATGTTCTGTCAACTGCCTATTCCGATTCTACTAAAGGTGGTTCGGGAAGAGAGGAACCTGTTCTGTTTACCATTAGTTATGGGAAAGGAAGAGTTTTTCATACCGTTCTTGGCCACTGTGGAAAAGGAGATGATGCACCTGCTATGCATGGAGCCGGTTTTATAACAACATTTCAGAGGGGTGCTGAATGGGCGGCAACGGGAAACGTCACCCTTGCTATTCCGGATAACCTGCCAAATTCTGTAAGTGTGGTAATTTGGGATAAATTAAGTCCGCTTACAGTGGAGGAACTTTTACAAAAAGCCGGAAAGTATAACATTGGTATGAGCCGGAAATACCTGGCAGACCTTACAGAAAGAATACGAAGGGTATCGGATGATCCGGGAGAATTGAAAAAATACGAAAATAAATTACTAAAATTCCTGGACTCAGATGCTACCACCGATAGTAAAAACTATGTAATGAAAGAGCTCAGCTGGATGGGAACAGAAACATCCATCCCCGTCCTTGAAAAGCTCCTGAAATCGGAGGATACGGCTGAAATGGCTACCTTTGCTTTAAAAAGAATAAAATCAGAGTAGAATATTAAAAAATAGTTGAACTTATGTTTTGGAAGACTGATAAAAAGTACTTTGTAATATCCTTGTTTTTTCTTTCTTTTTCACTTTCCGGATATTCGCAGGAACCGAAAGATACAGAAGACTGGTCAAGAAAACCGGAAACAGTTACACCTGGTAAAAAAAATAAGCCTCCTTCAGATGCCATCATTTTATTTGACGGGAAGGATTTTTCCAAATGGACCTCTGCAAAAGGAGAAGTTCAGTGGAAAAGAAAATCCGGAGCTATGGAAGTGGTGAAAGGAGCGGGAAGTATTAAGACAAAAGATGGTTTTGGTGATATTCAGCTGCATATTGAATGGAGGACTCCCAAAAAAGTGGAAGGTGACGGACAGGGCCGGGGGAATAGCGGGATCTATCTGATGGGTTTGTATGAGGTTCAGGTACTTGATTCCTGGCAGAATGAAACATATTATAATGGCCAGGCTGCTTCCATTTACAAACAGCATATACCTTTGGTAAATGCCAGCCTGCCTCCCGGAAAATGGCAGGTTTATGATATCCTTTTCAAGGCGCCGGTTTTTTCTGAAGATCACAAACTGCTTAGCCCGGGATATGTTACAGTAATCCAGAATGGCGTATTGGTGCAGTTTCATGTAGAATTGAAGGGACCAACCCTGTATGTTGGAACTCCCGAATATCAATATCATGAAGCTAAACTTCCTTTGATGTTACAGGATCATGGAAACCCCGTACGTTACAGGAATATCTGGGTAAGAAATATTGAATTATAAATGTTAATCACTGTTTAAATTATTAAAATACATGAATCCATCAAGAAGAAGATTTGTTAAAAATTCTGTAAAAATTGCAGCAGTAACAAGTATCGTTTCAGCTATTCCTTCACAGGTAAGCTGCTCAAATCCGAATGATAAGATTGTAGTAGGGGGTATCGGACTGAGAAGCCAGGGTTGGGCAAACCTGAATGGGCTGTTACACCAGCCAAATGTGGAATGTGGCGGGCTGTGTGACATTGATGACAGGATATTAAAAGGCCGGGCAGAACAGGTTGAAAAAGAATTTCAGGCAAAGCCTCCCTTATATAAAGATTTTCGTAAGCTATTGGAAAATAAGGATATAGATGCCGTTGTTGTGGGTACGCCGGATCACTGGCACTGCCTGATCGCGGTTATGGCCCTGGAAGCAGGGAAACATGTGTACGTGGAAAAGCCAATGGCAAATTCCATTGAAGAGGCGCGTATAATGGCCAGAGCTGCGGTAAAGCACCGGAAACTGGTTGTAACAGTGGGCCAGTGGCAGCGAAGCGGAAGGCACTGGCAGGATGCTATGGAATATGTACATTCCGGTGAACTGGGTACCATCAGCAGGGTGAAAGCCTGGGCTTATACCGGAAAACCAAAACTGGTAGTAGCCCCTGATGGTCCTGTACCGGAGGGAGTGGATTATGATATGTGGCTGGGCCCGGCTAAAAAAAGGCCATTCAATAAAAACCGGTTTCATTATAATTTCCGGTATTTCTGGGATTATGCCGGTGGCCTTATGACTGACTGGGGTGTACATATGCTGGATTATGCAATGGATGGAATGAATGCCATCACACCCAAAACAATTGTTGCCTCGGGGGGTAGATTTTCTTATCCCGACGGAGCCAGGCAAACACCCGGCACACTGAATATTGGATATGAATTTGATGATTTTACCATTAACTGGGAACATTCGGTTAACCTGGGGGTTAGTCCTGAAGGCCTGAGCCATGGAGTAATGTTCCAGGGTACAAATGGAAATCTTTTGGTAAACCGGAACGGATGGAAAGTAAGTGGAGAAAAATTGAATAAAGATGAGAAAAAGCTGGAGGAAATTCCTCATCAGGCCGGAACAGGTGGTTTTACCGAGCATCTGGCGAATTTTCTGGATGCCATTCGCTTGGGTGCGAAACCTCATTGTCCCGTTGAAAGAGGAAGAGATGTGGCTGTTTTTGCGCACATGGGAAACATTGCCTACCGAACCGGTGATAAACTGGCCTGGGACACGTCAAAGGGGATGTTTCTGAAAAATAAGAAAGCCAATGATTTGATTACTCCAACTTACAGGGAACCCTGGAAATTACCAAAGTATTAACTGCCGGTGTTTTGAAAGTGACGAAGGCGATATAGAAACCTGATCTTATTTGTTCTTTGAGTATCCTTTGTGAAACCCTTCGGGGCCTTGGTGGTGAATTTGTTTTTTTATGAATTCAATACTTTATTTAAGTTATTAATCTAAAAATTTGAAAATATGTCAAGACCTGTTACACTTTTTACCGGACAATGGGCCGATCTGCCCTTTGAAACGGTTTGCCGGAAAGCAAAAGACTTTGGCTATGATGGTCTGGAACTGGCCTGCTGGGGCGATCATTTCGAAGTTGATAAAGCTGATGATGCCTATTGCCGGCAAAAACTGGAGATGCTGGATAAATACGGATTAAAAGTATTCGCTATTTCAACCCATCTTGTCGGGCAGGCTGTATGCGATAATATTGATGAGCGTCACAAAAGCATTCTGCCGGATTATGTCTGGGGTGATGGTGAACCCGAAGGAGTACGGAAAAGAGCTGCAGAGGAAGTAATCAGGACAGCAGAGGCTGCCAAAAGAATGGGTGTATCTGTTGTAAACGGTTTTACAGGCAGCTCTATCTGGCATCTGGTCTATTCCTTCCCGCCCGTTTCAAAAGAAATGATTGACCGCGGGTATGAAGATTTCAACAAGCGCTGGACACCGGTTATGAATGAGTTTGAGAAGCTGGGAATAAAATTCGGGCTGGAGGTACATCCTACAGAGATTGCTTTTGATATTGCTTCAGCTGAACGTACACTGGAAGCCATCAATAACCATCCTTCCTTTGGATTTAATTACGATCCCAGCCATTTTGGTTACCAGGGGGTAGATTATGTTGAGTTTATTTACCGTTTTGCAAAACAAATTGTGCATGTTCACATGAAAGACGTTGCCTGGTCGCTTACCCCTAAAGAAGCAGGAGTATTTGGCGGTCATATTGATTTTGGTGACAGGAGAAGGTTCTGGGATTTTCGAAGTCTGGGGCGTGGCGATATTGATTTTGAAGAGATCATTCGTGCACTGAACCGGATTGGCTATTCAGGGCCGCTTTCTGTGGAATGGGAAGACAGTGGTATGGACAGGGAGGCAGGTGCAACGGAAGCCTGTCAGTTTGTGAAGGATATGGATTTTCCTGCATCAGGCATTGCCTTTGATGCTGCATTTGAAGATTGAAGTTTACATTATTAATTAATGTTTCCAATGTTCAATAGAATACTGATTATCGGAGAAGGTCAATTTTATTTGCGATTATTAATATACAGTATTATAAAAAATTATTAGAATTCTATTAAAAGCTAAAATATTATTTATTATAGAAGAGTAAATATAAATTCAGAATCAAATCACTTTTTTACAATAAGTAAATAAGTTGAATGATTTCCGCCTTGGGAAAAATGCGTTAAAAAAATCAATGAATGAAGCGTTAAGAAAGAAAATCTGT
>JANTGF010000112.1 GCA_024763075.1 Bacteroidales bacterium
CGGATAAGGATGTAAAGTACACTACCATCCAGGTCATTCCCAACCTGGATCATGGCTGGCATATCATCGGTTTCTTCACCAATAATAGTCAGTGTTCCACCTTCTCCAAGGGTTGTGTCGCTGGCTTCAATAATCGCATCCAATCCATACCAGTTGCCTGCTTTGAGCTTATAAACGACATCACCGCCATTCTCATCAATGGCAGTATTCAATGTACCCATGCCTTGCTCAACTACAAGAGTGTCCTGAGCAAAAATAAATACATTAAATAATAAAAATACACTTGAGAAAATGATTTTAGTAATTGATTTTTTCATAATAATTAAATTTAAAAAGTTAAAATTTGTAATAAAAACCGGGTAAAAATAGACTTATATATTTCTTTCTTTCGTTGCCTCCTTTCTTTTTTTAATATCATATTTGATTTCATTATCATTAAAAGGTATATCTGAGCCCAAAGTCACTTGTCCAGCCATACCTCTCCACATGTATGGGCCGGGAATCCCCTTTCATGTACTGTTCTTCCTGTATATTGTTGATATTTGCAACACTGAACATCAGCTCCATCCCTTTTAGCGGTAATTTCAACCTGCTCTGAAAATCCCATCTTACAAAAGCAATCTTATCAACATGTTTCTCCTCGGCTCCATTCCTGCTAATCGGTACATCACCTATATACTGAAATGAAAGCCAGGCATCAAAACCTTTGTAACTAAAACCCAGCGATGCATTGGCAAGGTGTGTAGGCTGGTTGATCATAGGGCCGACATAGGCAGAATCCAATCGTACTTTTTTATATATAATTCTACCACGGTCAGTTGTGTCAAAAGGCACTAGATTTACTTCCTCCCAGGGATATTTGGTTTCATTATGAATATAGGAGTAATTCAATGATAAAGTAAAATGATTAAAAGGCTTTGGAAGATACCAGAAGTTGGTTTGCCACTCCGTTTCAAATCCCATTACCGTAACTTTGTATTCATGATTGTAAAATCCGGTAACATCCACCTCATCAAGGTCAGAAAAGGGAGGTATGGGTTCATCTTCTGCCAAACGTGTCCAGGTTCTGCTCCATATCTTATCCTTCACGTTTTTATAAAAACCGTTGATTGAAAATAATCCCACTTTACTACTATGAAGGGCTATATTTATATCATAATTGCTCCATAATTCAGGTCTTAATTGGGTGTTTCCGGATTCGTGTTTAAATGGTTTATTTGCATTGTCAACATAAACATAGGGTATTACAATGTTAAAAACCGGCCGATTAAGGGTTTGAGTGTATGACCCCTGGAATTGCAAACTTCGCAATGCTTTGTATTTGAAATGAACCATGGGCAGGAAATAGTCGTTTTCCCGCTGACCAGAAGTTTCATATCCTGGAATTTCCATGGTCTCGTTCACTCTTCGTTCAACATACCATGCTTCCATTTTAGCATCTATTTTCTCATACCGGAATCCGGGAACCAGGGTGAATTTATTCCCAATTGAGATTGTCGGCATCATGTATCCGGCGTAATAATTCTGAATGAAAGAATAGTCATGAGCCACACTGGGCCTGGGGAGAATGTTACCCATGGCAATTTCAAAACCAAACAGGGGCTCCCAAACTTCCTTTCCCTGTGCACGGTAATATTCAACCATGGGAACCCAAAAGTCATACATTTGATTTATTTTATTTACATCAGGATACCAGCCGAATACATAACCTCCACCCAGAAAATTATCTATTGTTCCGCCCACCATATTCTCCATTGAGACAGCAGAATTATCATTCAGGGTGACCCATTCCAGACCTTCTATCCAGTTAATTCCGTCGCCTGTAGTCGTACTTCCTGTGATGAAGTCCTGAAACACGTTACTGTGCCAGACAATTTGATCAAAATCACGGTTTCTGTCTTTATATTTGTACTGGCCACCAACCTTAAGATTTACTAAAATAGCATTGGTGATATGAAATGGTAAGGTTACATCCAAATGTGCCTCATATTGATTCTCGTTTTGCTTATTGAGAAGTTTATTAAAATTGGGAGCTATTACAGATCTACCGCCAAGACCATAAGTTCTGAGATTTTCAGGTGTTTGTTCATTATTCGCCATATCTATAATATCAGCCAGTGGCATGCTCCTGTCTGTTTGATCCAGCGCCCCTTTTTCAAAGCCCTGATAGCTTCTTACATCAACAACCCGGTCTTCATTCTGACTGTTGGACATGGTATATGACCCTCCGTATTCAATCTCAAATCTTCCAATGATCTGGGTTCCGAGTATGGTACCGGAATACATGTTGGTCCTCCCGCCAATATTCTGATTAACATTATACAATACCTCTCCTGTCATAGGTAAATATGTTTTACTTATGACCATATGATCGTGTGGGTTGTTGGCAAAAAAATTGGAGAATTGTATGCCGGATTTTGGGGAGAAGCGATAATCCAGGACAATAGTGCCCGAATTACGGCGAACAATTCTTGAGACATTAGTGAGACCGATAAAGGTGTTATATAATGGAACATATTCTCCTTCTGGACGAACTCCGGATTCCCAGTCGTAACTTGCATCCAGTTTCTGAGTGCTTCGATTTGTTCTTTCACTGGAAAGACTTAGATCCATTCCTAGTTTATTGTTAAAAAATCGATTGCTTAAGTTAAAAGCCAATTTATAGTTTTTGAAGTCATTGTTCTGTGCATTGTAACCTCCCTGAACCATTATACTGGTGCTAAAAGTGTCGGGGGCAGTTCTTAATTTCATATTTACCGCACCTGCAACGGTGTTTGCATCCATGTCAGGTGTAATGGACTTATAGACTTCAACTCCTTGCAGTGAATACTGCGAAATACCAGATACACTGGCAGTTCTGGAGTCACCGGATGCGGCTGGAAGCTCAATTCCATTCAGTGTGACTGTATTGTATTGAGATGGCATCCCCCGGATAATTATATCACTGGCCTCACCACCTGAACGGGATACGGTGATTCCTGGAAGACGCCCGATAGCTTCAGCTGCATTGGCATCCGGATTCTGTCGGATTCTGTCGGATGCAACCACATTTGTAATAGCAGTTGAGGATAACTGTTGGTTGATGGCTGAGAGCTGGCCTTTCACCTGACTTGTTACAACAACTTCTTCTAAATTACGGGAGTAACTTTTTAATGAAACATTGTGACTGATATTTCGGTTTGTGCCTCCCAGGCTCACCTTAAAAGTTTGTTCTTTATACCCGACATAAATAACTTTTACAATGAATTCACCATCGGGAATTGAAAGCAGAATGTAGTTTCCTTCCTGGTCTGAAGTTCCACCAATTTGAGATTTTAATGGAGTTTCAGTTCCATTTTTGATAGAATGTGTTACCACAATATTTGCATATTGCAAAGGATTTCCCTTTTCGTCTGTAATTTTTCCACTAATTGAATTTTGACTTAAGGCAATGCCAGCGTTTGCCATGAAAAGTATAACAATGAAGAATGTGTATTTCATATTTCTATCTTCTGATTTTACATAAAACACCTGATTACAACGTTTCTGTTTATACTAAAAAGAGAATCTGCGTTGATTTGTGGACAGAAAAATGAATAAATTTTTCAGAAAAGATATTTTTATAAATGAGTACGAAGAAAGATGAAAAAACCCGGTTAGTGTTAAAGCATTTGTCTGGTGAAAGTTTATAATGATTTGTTAAGCTCTTTATGCGTCAGTCATGAGACTTCACATTTGACTTCGGAAATATTAGGACCAAAATAGTATTGTACAAAGAATTGAGATTTAGGATTTATGATTAACCTTTCACGGAAAGAAAAGAGATGTACGGGTATTCTTTTTCTAAATTCTTTTACGTCTAACAGTTTTTCTAATTTCAGAAGGAGAGACTCCTGTTTTATTCTTAAACATCCGGCTGAAATAATACACCGATAAAAATCCAAGTTGGAAACTGATTTCCTTGATTATCTTATCGGTAGAAAGCAACATCTCCTTGGCTCTCATTATTTTCAACTCCAGCTGATACTGGACAGGTGAAACGCCGGTATATTTTTTAAACATTTTCCGAAAATAGGAGTAACTGATATTATTAGTTTCAGCAAATTCTTTGAAATCAATTTCTTTTTCAATATTTTCCCGGATTTCAAACCGGGCTTTTTGAATAATCTTTTCCACACGTTTATTTGAAAAATCGCGTTGTTTTTCTAAAGAAACAATATACCCCAGAAGTTTCATGATCATTCCTGCAGCTACCTGTTGAAATCCAGGCTTTTCTTCACAAACATATTCAAATGTTTTATGGTAAGTATCAATGATCTCTTCTCTGTTACCTATGTATTTTATTGGTCTTTTAGATGAAAAAAATGGCAGATTAAATAGTTTCCCGGCAATCGTTCCATTAAACCCTACATAGTTTTCCATCCATCCTGTTTTTTGATTGGGACGAAATCTATGCCACATGCCTGGTTTTGTAATAATTAATGACCCTGGTTTTACATCATATTTACCATTAAGATTTTCATAGACACCTGATCCCATAGTAATATAGTGAATCTGATACTCTCCAAGTGCTCTACCCACTTTCCATGTAAAAAAATAACCTGTTGGATGATTCTGTGGGGGGTATTCAGTTTCTGGAGGAATAAGGCTTTTCCCAGCCACATTTAAATATAATCCCCATTTTTTATCATCTTCGCCTGGTGTGAGATATTTGAAAAAATCATTCATTAGTTTGGATCATAATATGCAACATTTGCATCATATTGTGTATTGAAATTGACTGTGAATAAGATTAATTTTGAAATTTGCTATTATCAATCATGGACAAAAATAACAAATTTTCTTTGTATGAAGTTCATTGCAGGATATAGTGGAACATATTTAAACTACTATTTTTGCATTTATCAGGATAAATAAGCTGTAAGTAACCAAACATTTTGCAAATATTAATTATACATACAAATCGATACTGAACTAAATTTTTTAAATTTTATTAGAATATGCATGCATTATTAGGTGTTTTTTACCATACAATCGGGGGTGTTGCTTCTGGAAGTTTTTATATGCCTTTCAATAAAGTGAAAGGTTGGGCATGGGAGAGTTATTGGATCATTGGCGGGCTTTTTTCCTGGCTTATTGTACCTCCTTTAGCAGCTTATCTCACTATACCGGGGTTTGCTGAAATAATAGCCCACAGTTCGCGTCAAATACTTTTTCTTACTTTTATAATGGGTTTGTTGTGGGGAATTGGCGGTTTGTCTTATGGACTGGGTGTCAGGTATCTCGGAATGTCTCTTGGAAACTCGGTGGTCCTTGGATTTACGGCAGCATTTGGAGCCATTGTTCCTTCTATCTATTACAATTTAAATCCGACCGAAGGAAAAATTTCCTTTACTGATATGTTACACAGTACGGGAGGGCAACTTGTTTTGTTGGGCGTGGTAATTAGTCTTACCGGAATTGCCCTGACCGGTAAAGCGGGAATGATGAAGGAAAAAGAGCTGTCAAAAGAAGAACAAGAGGCCAGTGTAGAGGAATTTAATCTTGTAAAAGGATTGATTATTGCCGTACTATCGGGCATACTTAGTGCATTTTTTAACTTTGGAATTGAAGCCGGCAAACCTATGGCTGAAGCTGCTGTGGAAGCCGGACTCAATCCTCTTTTTCAAAATAACGTGATATTTGTGGTCATTCTCTGGGGCGGATTAACAACCAATCTTATCTGGACCACAATTTTAAGTATTAAAAATCGCTCCTATGGTGATTTTGTAAACAGATCAACCCCTATTGCTAAAAATATTATGTTTTCAGCACTGGCGGGTACAACCTGGTTCCTTCAGTTCTTTTTTTACGGCATGGGGGAAAGTAAACTTGGGAATGGTGCAAGCTCATGGATTCTTCATATGTCCACCATTATCTTAACTGCAAATATGTGGGGAATTTACCGCAGAGAATGGACCGGAGTGTCACTAAAAACAAAAAGAACCATCACTCTAGGGATAATTGTTATCCTGTCTTCTGTGGCTCTTGTTGGAATCGGCAACTCTTTATATACAATAAAATAATACTCAGATTATTATGAAACGGATTGCATTCAAAATGTATCTGAACGAAGGGCATAAGGCCGAGTATAAAAAACGGCACAATGAAATCTGGCCTGAGCTTAAAAAATTGCTGAAGGATGCAGGAATTAGCCAATACTCTATTTTTTTGGATGAAGAAACAAATACCTTGTTCGCTTTTCAAAAAGTTAGTAAAAATGCAGGATCTCAGGAACTTGGACAAAATGATATGGTGAAAAAATGGTGGGATTATATGTCGGATATTATGAAAGTAAATCCGGATAATTCTCCTGTTACTGTGGAACTGGAAGAAGTATTTTACTTAAAATAAAATAAAAATGACGAAAAATAAACTTATTGAACAGGCATATGCAATTGCCAGAGAACAATATGCGGCATTAGGTGTCGATACAGATGCCGCAATTAAGAATATGGAAGATGTAGTAATAAGTTTGCAATGCTGGCAAACGGATGATGTCGGCGGTTTTGAAACACCAGATTCGGAATTGTCCGGAGGAGGGATTCAGGCTACGGGAAATTATCCCGGAAAAGCCACAACCATTGATGAAATGCGATCAGATCTTGAAAAAGTTTTGTCCTTGTTGCCTGGTCGCCAAAGATTAAATCTCCATGCTATTTATGGCGATTTTAAGGGAGAAAAGGTAGATCGTAATCAGATTGAGATCAAACACTTTCAAAGCTGGATTGATTGGTGTAAAACTCAGGGAATAGGTATGGATTTTAATGCATCCTTATTCTCGCATCCCCGGGCAGCATCGGGTTTTACTTTGTCATCAAAAAATGAGGAAGACAGGAGGTTTTGGGTTGAACATCTGAAGCGTTGTCGTAAAATTTCAGCAGAAATCGGAAAGCAGCTTGGAACCCCGTGCGTGCACAATACATGGATACCCGATGGTTCAAAAGATACTCCGGTTGACAGAAATGGCCATCGTTCCCTGCTAAAGATATCATTGGATGAGGCCAGGGAAACTGATTATCCAAAAGAGTATATGAAAGATGCTGTTGAAAGTAAACTTTTTGGGATAGGCCTGGAATCTATGACAGTAGGTTCACATGAGTTTTATCTGGGTTATGCAATACAAAATAATATATTGGTTTGCCTGGACAACGGGCACTTTCACCCTACCGAGCAAATAGGGGATAAAATATCAGCATGTCTTCAGTTTATTGACGAGGTATTATTACATATCACCCGCCCTGTTCGTTGGGATTCTGACCATGTGGTTACCCTGAATGAAGATGTGCAATTAATTGCATCAGAAGTCATACGTAATAATTTCTTGAGCAGGGTTAATATCGGGCTTGATTTCTTTGATGCATCTGTTAATCGTATTGGCGCCTATGTTGTTGGTACTCGAGCAACTCAAAAAGCATTCTTAATAGCTATGCTTGAACCCACTGCTATTTTAAAGAAATATGAAGAGGCGGGTCAGCATTTTGAACGCCTTGCTCTTTTGGAAGAGATGAAAACCAAGCTGTTTGGTGCGGTATGGGATTATTATTGTCTTCGGGAAGATGTATCGGTTGGAGAAGATTATATCAAAGAAATTCAACAGTATGAAAAAAATGTATTAAACAAAAGATGATGTATTTTTCTTCTTGTAAACTAATGTTGAGTCAAGTAGATTTCTCACCATCGTGCCTCAGGTTCGAAATGACAGATTAAATATGACCTGACACTAATAGAAAGATATTCAATTCTTTAGCTAAGGACTACATTGATATTATTTTTATGGAAACAAACTTAAAACAACTAATCCGGATATCAAGATTATACGGGCAAAATCCTGATTATGTCATTGCCGGAGGAGGTAATACTTCTTATAAGGATAATGAAAGGTTATGGGTAAAAGCCAGCGGAATTTCAATGGCAGATATTGACGAGGATGGCTTTGTTTGTCTCGACCGGAAGAAGCTACAGGCCATTTTAGATAATAAATACAGTGATCTTCCAAACATAAGAGAACAAGAAGTGAAAACGGACTTACACAATGCCATTTTATCGTCAAAAAATAAAAGGCCTTCTGTAGAAACTTCCATGCATGAGATTATTCAATATCCGTTTGTAGTACACACTCATCCCACTCTGGTAAATGGCCTGTTGTGTTCAAAAAATTCAAAATCAGTTGTTCATCAATTGTTTGGGGATGAAGTAATATATGTTCCTTACACCGATCCCGGATATACTTTATTTAAAGCAGTAGAAACTGAGTTGAAAATATTCAGAACAGAAAAAAGAAAAGAACCTAACATTATTTTTCTGGAAAATCACGGAGTCTTTGTGGCGGGAGATTCAACGGAATCTGTTCAAAAAATTTACTCTGATATCCAAAGAAAGTTACTCAGGGTATTGGTTGAACTTCCGGGTAATCATACAGTTCCTCATTCTTTTATTTCAGTTATAAATAAAATCCGGGATGTTAATGATTCCGCTTTTATTGTTTCTGATGCTGATGAACTAACTCAGTTTTTTGTGAAAGATGAAGATAGTTTTAAATGGATAGCCAAACCATTTACACCTGATAATATTGTCTATTGCAAATCAAGTTACCTGTTTCTGAAGCAGGGAGGGGATCTTGCATTAGAATATCTTGCATTTAGATCCAGGTTCGGCTACTATCCCAAAATCATTGCTTTACAGGGCAAGGGGATATTGGCATTGGAAGATAGTGAAAAATCTGCTCATATTGTCATGGATGTTTTTAAAGACATGATGAAAGTTAGCTACCTTTCGCAAAGCTTTGGAGGACCCCGTCCTTTGAATCAAAAACAAATAAGCTTTATTGATAACTGGGAAGTTGAGAATTACAGGAGAAAAATATCGAAAGGAGGTTGAAATTGGATAAAATTAAAACCATTGCGGTTTTCGATATTGGTAAAACCAATAAGAAGATCCTCCTTTTTGATGAAAATTTTAAAGTAGTTTATCAGAAAGAAGAAAAGTTTGAAACTACTACAGATGAAGATGGGTTTGAATGTGATGATATTCAATTGATAGAAACATGGATGAGGTCATCATTATCATCGTTGGTGGAGAGTGATGCATATGAAGTAGTTGCTGTAAATTTTTCAAGCTATGGAGCCTCGCTGGTTTTTTTGGATGCTGAAGGAAAACGTTTGACACCTGTATATAATTATTTAAAGAGTATTTCTCCATCTGTTCAGAATGAATTGTTTGAGAAGTATGGGGGTGAGGCTGAATTTTGCAGGAAAACTGCCAGTCCTGCATTGGGAAATCTTTTGAATTCCGGCATTCAGATACGCTGGGTCAAAAAAGAACATCCTGAAATGTTCAATAAGGTAACTTCCATTTTACACCTACCCCAATACTTATCTTATTTATTTACTAAAAATACTTTATCTGATTCTACTTCCATCGGGTGTCATACCTTCCTGTGGGATTTTGACAAGAATCAATATCATTCCTGGCTGAAAGACGAAGGAATCAAATTACCGGATCCTAAATCTAATTTTTATAAGATAGATTTCAAGCTGAAAGGAAAAAAGCTCACATCAGGAATTGGAATACACGACAGTTCATCCTCTTTAGTTCCTTACCTGATTGGCAGCAAAGAAAAATTTTTATTGGTTTCAACCGGAACATGGTGTATCAATATGAATCCTTTCAATCATTCCGCATTAACACATGATCAATTAAAGAATGACTGTTTGTTTTTTTTAAGTATTTATAAGGAATCCGTAAAGGCATCGCGCTTTTTTCTGGGTCATATTCATGATGTTAATACCAAATTACTGACTTCTTTTTTTAAAGTACCGGCTGATTATTTTAAAAAAGTAAAAACGGATGAAAAATTGATTGAAATATTTTTGGCAAGAAGAGAACAAGTCCAGATGTTTTTTAAAGCAGGGGTACCGGTTAATTATATTGATGAACAGGTAGATCTGTCTCTTTTCTCAGATTTTTCAGAAGCTTATCATCGATTGGTTTACGATTTAGCAATCTTAAATAAAAAATCTATTGATTTAATATTAACCGGTGGGGATGATATTAAATGCATTTATATAACCGGTGGATTTGCACGAAATGAAATTTTTATTCGATTATTGGCAAATTTCTTTCCTGACAAAGAGGTATTTACCTCCAAAGTAGATAATGCCAGTGCGTTAGGTGCAGCTCTTGTGTTAACAGATGGGATGAATCAGACCTCACAACCAGATTTAGACCTGAGACTAAAAAGAATCAATCCGTTTCAGCCTTGTATATATTTTTAAAAGTATTCAGGGGTTATAGATTTTTGAAATCCTGTGGAATTATATAATCTTTGCAATTGCATTAGGAGAGATGCCGGAGTGGTCTCCCAGGGGGATCTCGTCCAGCGGAGCTGGCTTGGGAGAACGGGGAGGTCTCGAAGACCGGAAGAATAATGACATATTATACTTACATCCTTAGGAGCGATTACGACGGGACATATTATTATGGTCATACTAAAGATGTTTCTAAAAGAATACGTCAGCATAATGCGGGAGAGATGAAATACACTAAAGGCAAAAGGCCATGGAAGGTTCACTATACTGAAGAGCTTCAGACAAAATTAGAGGCCTACAGAAGGGAGCGTTATTTTAAAAGTATTCAGGGTTATAGATTTTTGAAATCCGAAGGAATTATCTGATCTTTGCAATTGTATTAGGAGAGATGCCGGAGTGGTCTCCCACCGGGATCCCAGCTGACAGAGTCAGCTTAGGGAGAACGGGGCTGCCCATAAGTAAAACCTATGAATTACTACACATATATACTTAGGAGCGATTATGACGGGACATATTATTACGGTCATACCAGAGATGTTTCTAAAAGAATACGTCAGCATAATGCAGGAGAGATGAAATACACCAAAGGCAAAAGGCCATGGAAAGTTCACTATACTGAAGAGTTTTCGACAAAATCCGAAGCCTACAGGCGGGAACGTTATTTTAAGAGCATTCAGGGTTATAGATTTTTGAAATCCGAAGGAATTATCTGATCTTTGCAATTGTATTAGGAGAGATGCCGGAGTGGTCTCCCTCAGGGATCCCAGCTGACAGAGTCAGCTTAGGGAGAACGGGGCGGTCTCGAAAACCGGAAGAATAATGACATATTATACTTACATCCTTAGGAGTCATTTTGACGGGACGTATTATTACGGTCATACCAAAGATGTTGCCAAAAGAATACGTCAGCATAATGCAGGAGAGATGAAATATACCAAAGGCAAGAGGCCATGGAAAGTTCACTATACTGAAGAGTTTCAGACAAAATCAGAGGCCTACAGAAGGGAGCGTTATTTTAAAAGTATTCAGGGTTATAGATTTTTGAAATCCCGTGGAATTATATGATCTTTGCAATTGCATTAGGAGAGATGCCGGAGTGGTCGAACGGGGCGGTCTCGAAAACCGTTGTACCTTTACAGGTACCGGGGGTTCGAATCCCTTTCTCTCCGCAACAATCAAAAAGGCACCCACGGAGTGGGTGCTTTTGTATTTTAAGCCTGCAGGAATGAGCTTGCACAGAATCTTGCAGGCTTAAAATATAAAATACTGCGATAGCAGTACTTTTTGAATGTTGTAAGGACCGCCCCAGCGGGAACGCCGACCACAAGGAGACAATCCTGAAAAAAAAGTAAAAAGTAAAAAGGCAGAAGTCTCGTAAAATTGTAAATGTTAGTACCCTGAGCCGGGTCCCCCGAAGGGATCCCTGTGGGAGAAGGGTGATTTGCTGTGCTTTTCAAGTTTGCCCGATTTCAAGCGGGGATCCTCCCCCAAAGGAGTCCTTGGGGAGAAAATCTAACCAAATATAATTTGGTGATTTTCGGCAGATGAATGATGAACAAATATTTGTATTATCGTTGCGACGGAATGCTTTCCGTCGTTAAATTGAAGAAGGTTAAAAGCAGAAAGGCAGAAATAATCCGGAAATTAGAAGTAAAACCCCAGAGATAAAGTAATATGGCTAAGCAAATAAAAATGCATATTTTTTAAAATAAATAATTAGTAGTTTAAATAACTACTTTAAGTTCTTTGACGTATTGAT
>JANTGF010000113.1 GCA_024763075.1 Bacteroidales bacterium
CTGCTGAGCATCCGGACTGGTATATGAAAGATTCAACAGGGAACTTTATTCCTCCGCTGGGAACCGACTGGACTGATGTTATACAACTGGACTGGTCGCAAAAGGGATTGCAGGATTATATGATTGATGCATTTAAATTCTGGGTAAATGCGGGAGTGGACGGATTCAGGGTGGATCATCCGCACAAAACCCCGCCGGAATTCTGGGAGCGTGCCCGGATTGAGCTTGAAAAGATCAAACCGGTGCTGATGCTGGCCGAAAATGAAGAGCAGCTTCAATTTATGGAGAAAGGTTTCGACGTGAATTATGCCTGGGAGCTACACCATATAATGAATGAAATCGCACAGGGAAAAAGGAATGTGAACGACTTAAGAAAATATTTTAAAAAAGAGGAAATGACCTATCCTCCCAGTGTTTACCGGCTTATTTTCATGACCAACCATGATGAGAATTCCTGGGCCGGAACCATCAATGAGCGTATGGGTGAATCACAAAAAGCTTTTGCTGTGTTTATGTTCACTGTACCCGGGATGCCACTGATTTATAACGGCCAGGAAGATTGCCTGGATAAACGATTGAAATTTTTTGAAAGAGATCCTATTGTGTGGAAGGAATGTAACATGACCGGTTTTTATAAAGACCTGATTCGGCTGAAAAAAGAGAATGTTTCGCTCTGGAACGGAACCAGCGGTGGTCCGATGAATGAGATTAAAACAGCACATCCAGCCGGTATTTTTGCTTTTTCAAGACAAAAAGAGGGTAACCGGTTACTTGTATTTTTAAATCTCAGTGAAAAACCAGTTAAAATTCAGCCTGATCTGGATGCATATGAAGGAAATTATTCAGACTTTTCGACAAAAAACAAAGTAAGTCTGCCTTTAAAGGACAGTTTAGGACTGGAAGCCTGGGGTTATAAGGTTTTAATTCAAGAATGAATAAAAATCAGGCGGTGACTCGCAGTTACCTCCTGACTGGAATAATTTCATTGCCGGATGATTTTTAACACGCGGTTTCCCGTACCTGACTGTATATTCACAAAGTATATCCCACTGTCAAGATCACGGCCGGTGTTGCTTTTCCCATCCCACTGAATAATTTGTGTACCTGTAATATTCATTTCAGGTACTACCCGGCTTACTTCCCTGCCTGACAAATCATAGATACTGAGACTGATCTTTTGTGGTTTATCAGTACGAATATTAAAATTAAAATCTCCGTCCGAAGGGTTTGGGAATACCTCAACCTTAAAATCAGGAAGGTTTTCCGTAGCTTGTTTTACATCCAGAACAATATCGGGAGTTGTAAGCCTTTTTGTTGTATAAAGCCGGTATGCTCCCGGAAGAAGATCAATGGTGGCATGCACATCTGTTACTTCAAGAGAATCTCCGGAAAAATATTCGTACCACCATCCTGTTTTGCTAAATGATGGGTCCAGTGATCCGGTTACTACATCAAAATTACCCAGAACAACCACATCCATGGAGTTGTGATATAAGTTTATCCTTTTGTACCTTCCGGCTACATTTAATTCAAAATTTGCTGTAGAGAAAACTTCCTGACTGGTTTTTAATTCAGCGAGCGCCGAAAATACCTGATACAATCTGAAGCGGTGGATGTTGTCATAGTATTCCCATAAAATGGGTTTATTACATACCCTGCAAGGATCGTCGATAGATACATCGTAACCCAGTTCACCAAACTGCCAGATCATCTTTGGTCCGGGAATGGTGAAAAAGAAAGTAGCTGCCAATTCTACACGAGATAAGGCAGTATTCAGGTTCTTAATATTATAATTTCCGGAACTGTTTCCCCAGGAAAGATTCTTAAACATCAGCCTTTCCTCATCATGACTTTCCATATAGCCAATTACAGCCGGGGCATCCCAGTCCCTTTTCTCATAAGAAATCCACGAAAAATCAGATTTACCCTCTTCATTGTATCCCATGGTGGCTTCATTGTAATTGTAATTCATATTCCCCCAGAGCAACATGGAATTTCTGGCCAGTACTTTTTCTTCGCTGTTATCGCTAAGATGTTCCAGAATTACATAAGCATTACTGTTCACCGATTTTATTACATGCATCATCCTAATCAGGATATTTATCCGGCTTTCATCGTATGCCCAGCCATCACCGGGTTTATTTGTGAAGCCTTTTGTAAAATCAAACCGGAAACCATCCATTTTATACTGGGTCAGCCAATAGGTATTTACCCGGTCAACAAACTTTTTCGTTTCCGGACTTTCATGATTAAAATCTGCACCCCACTTAAAAGATTGATTCGGAGAACTTACATTAAACCAGGGACTTTCCGGTTTACTTATAATTTCACCGTTTGCATAATGATCCAGATAAAGCTGAACCATCGGGTTCTGTCCGAAAGCATGATTTAATACAATATCCTGGATAACTGCAATACCAAGGGAATGACAGCTGTCCACAAAGGCTTTCAGGTCGTTTTTTGGTCCGTAATATTTATCCGGTGCAAAATAATAAGAAGGGTTGTAACCCCAGCTTTCATTTCCCTCGAACTCATTTACCGGCATCAGCTCAATGGCATTTACACCGAGCCGCACAAGATATCCCAGGGTATCAATCAGCGATTTAAAAGAGTGTTTTTTCGTAAAATCCCTGACAAGTAATTCATAAATGATAAGATCCTCTTCAGCGGGTGCATCAAAACTTGTATTAGTCCATGTGTATGCCTGCTGGGCTGTTTGAAAGACAGTAGCAATACCACTTGTTTTTCCTTCAGGGTATTGGATCAATCCCGGGTAAGTTTCATCTGAGATCCATTTATCATTCCAGGGGTCGGAAGTTTTATCCGCATAAGGATCTCCGATCTTCAGTGTTCCATCCACAAAATACTGGTAAATATATTCCCTGCCGGGAGTCAGGCCACCGATTTCGATCCACCAGGTAGTTCCGTCGGGTGTTTTCTTCATATAATTGCTCTCTTTTGCCACCCAATCGGAAAAGTCTCCTATCGCAAAAACATAATTTTTATAGGGAGCATACAAAGCAAGCAAAACGGTTTGATCGTCAACATAGTTAATACCATATTCCATACCGTCAGGAAGTTCTTCAATAGTTACAGCCGGTCTGACATAATAGAAAAATGAATCAGCAACTGTACTATCCCCGTCGGTTGCTTCAATGCGAACCAGGTATTCACCATTCGTATCTGCATTAATGGTGTAATTCAGTGTTGAATCGGTATCCCCGTTGGTAACAAAGGTGTTATTAATATACAAGGAAAGTGAAGTGGAAAGTTTGGCTGAGGCCTGTACTTCAATCGTATCGTTTAATTCAACTATCAGAGACCGTTCTTCCGGGCGGGTAATATTAATATTCAGACTCAGTTCAAAAATATCAATAAAAAAGTCACCATTTTCAACTGTTTTTCCCTCTTTTGTGCCGTCTTCATTTCTGAAAACAAAGGCCATTTTCTGAATATCCTCGTTTGACGGAACGTCATAAAAACTCCGAATGTTTGGTGTAATGGAAAGTGAATAAAGGTTTTTGGAGATCCTTGTCATTTTAGCTTTAGAAGTATTTTCAGTCCATCCGGCAATTACATATTTCCAATCGCTTCCTGAATTACTCAGATTGGTTATCACTCCGGTATGGGCATAAATATCGCCTGTGTAATCTTTTAGACCCTGGTTTCCCAGGGAAGCATCAAAAAAAATCGTTACTTGATCGGCCTCTGTCGGCAGAGAAGGATCGCTTGTTACAACTTGTCCAATTATCCAATTATTAATAAAAAGAATGGTAAATACTAACAGGATTGATTTTTTCATCAGGATTAATAAGTAATGAAACAAAAATGACTCTTTTTTTGGTAAGTTTTTAATAATTTACAGGATAATTTATTAAATCAATATTGAAAAAAAAAGGCTGTCTCAGGGACAGCCTTTTTAATATATCAATAAGATTAGTTAATTGCTCCTGTGCTATCATCAAATTTTAAAGTAATGACCTGTCCGGCAGTACCGGCTACAGCTTCTTGGTCACCTCCATCATTGCGATATTCAATTACGTCAGAATAAACATTAAATTCAGCGTTCCACCAATCCGGAATCCAGGCATGATCTGCATACATACGTATGTTTCCGCTGGCTGGAAGTGCCGGTGAAGTAATCGTTTTAGCTACGTCGTCAACAGTAAACAGGTTTGTTGCAACTGCTGCATCCCAGCCACCAAAAGCATCACCAATACCATAAACTTTAGGTGCTATAATAGAAACCTTAACAGAATCATTTTGTAAGTTTAAAACAACCATATACATTCCGCTAACGTCAATTGACATATTACCTCCGTTATCTGATACGGTAACTCCATTAGCATCATAAAGGTCCACATCAGCAAAACCTAAATTTGGATCTCCCCAATTTTCAGCTGATAATTTAAATCCTTCACCTGCTGTAATGTGGCAAATCTTCCAGAAGATTCCTTCGCTAGGTGCTCCACCTGCAGCTTTGTGCATGGCAGATAGTGTATCTTCGCCAGGACCAACTGTTGGCCAGCCATATGCAACACCACTACCAACAATAAACATAGCATCAGGGAATGCAGGAGGTGTATAATCTCCTGTTTTAGTTAAGGTGGCCGTTGTACCAACTCCTAATTCCCATGTCACATTTATGGTATAAATACCAACAACATCATTATTTATATTTGGTCCACCAGCAACCAGTGCATCAATAGCTCCACCAAAATTAGTATTTGCGCGAACATTTTCTCCATCAAGAATTATTTTCCAGCCATCTGAATAACGAAATTTATATTCCCCGGCAAGCATAATAACTTCTGATTTTTCAAAAGAGATTTTATTAAGATCAAAAGCACCTGCATCCAGAGCAGTACTGCCTCCCCAGCCACCGGGTGTTGCACCACCAATTATACCCCATTGCACTTCGACAATTGCTACAATTCCTAACTGGGTATCAAGAACTACATGATATAAACCATCTTTATTAACAGTAAATGGTGTTGTTGAAGCTGAATAACCACCACGCCAGAAATCTACATTCTGAGGCTCCTCAACATCTCGATCATCATTTGCAATGGCTGCAAAATCAGCACCCGGGCCATATACAGTTGGTTCGCCACCGGTAACAATAACAATATTGAACCCATCAGCACCACCTTTAACAGCCACATACAGTTCATAAAGACCAGAACGGGCAGCATTATTGTCTGCCTCATTCGTTGTGGCAGTCATTAATCCTTTGGCATCATAATCGGTTAGGGCTGTTCCGGCACCTTTTACATAAACGCCATCCTCAATTAAAACCGGAGGAGTAGTTTCTTCTTTCTTGCAAGAAGCTAGAATCATTAATGCAGCAATTGCAATAAAAGAAAAATTAAGCACTTTTTTTAACAATTTGTTTTTCATTACATTTAATTTAAGTTAATAATTATTCAAGTCATAGACATTACCAAATAGCGTGTCACTTTTTAATAATGTGATTTATTTTAATCACCCAAATTTGGGTTGGAGTCAATTACCCACTGCGGAATCGGAAAAGTATTTCTGTCAGGACTTGATTCCTGTTTCTCCCACCAGGGCTTATTAAACTCCCCAAAGCGAATAAGATCCTGTCTCCTGTGTCCTTCAAAAAACATTTCTTTCCCTCTCTCTGCAAGTAAAGTTTCAAGATCGACATTGGTAAGATTTCCCAGCCCGGTCCTTGATCTGATTTGATTCACATACTGATCGCCGTTTCCCCCCTGGCGAATCATACACTCAGCTTTCATTAACAAAACATCTGCATATCTAAACAGAGGAAAGTCGTTGCTCAGGTTGGCTTTTGCCCCCATTTTAATTTCAAATTTAACCGGACGGGCTCCCGACATTCTGATTTCTTCAAATGTATAACTGGCATCCATGAGCAGTGCCGGAATATGTTTATTAAAGATTAGGTTTGAACCAGCCGTTTCATCAAACAATTTGGCGCCTGTATAAGAATATTGCTGGCCAATGAGAAAGCCGTTTTTCTTCCGGATATCATTATCATCAAAAGTGTCATAAAAATCTTCCATTACAGCAAAACCGTTCCATGGTCCTGCTGACATGTTAAAAGTCAGATTGCTGATATAATGCAACACACGCATATGTAAGTTGAAACCCTGGTAAGTGTCTTCATCATAAGGAATGGTAAAAATATTTTCCGGTGAGAATGAATTCTCCGTAACAAAAGGTCCAAGTGGATCACCTTCAAGAGAATATAAATTTAGAGCAATCACGCTGTCACAGGCCTGTTCTGCTTTTGCCCACTGTGGTGTACCTGTATAAACTTCAGCATTCAGGTATAATTTTGCCAGTAAGGTGAATGCCATTCCCTTGGAAACAGCTGTTTTGGAAAAAGTTGCCTGTAAATGCGGAATGCTTTCCTCCACGTCTTTAGTGATTCCGGCAAAAATTTCAGCTTTGGGAGTTTTGGAAGGGAACTCCTCTGCATCGGCAAATGAGGTAACAAACGGAACATCCCCGTAGTTATCAATCAACAGATAATAATAAAAAGCCCGCATTATTTTTAGTTTGGCAACGGTTGCGGCACCACCCGGCTCATCTGCGGAGGGAGCAAACTTTTCAATCAAACGATTTGCCTCTCCTACTCCATTATAATATCTGGACCACATACTTGCAACTGCCTCTGTGGTATTCGTCCAGGTATGCTGATGCAAAACTCTCCATTTTCCCCCGTCATCCCAGTCGGTATGCCGGGTAGGTGCAGTCATTTCATCTGATGTGATTTCCTGGCAAAACCACCATCCGCCCCAATCCAGGAAATCCTGCATGGGTTTATATACCGGGATGGTTTCCACCGCACCCTGAATGTCATTTTCAGGATAAAGGTCGCCCGGTATCCGGTCATAGAGTTGAGTATCGAGGTCCGTACAGGCACTCATTAAAGAAATTATTGCCAGGCTTATAAATATTTTTTTCATAATGCTGATAATTTAAAAGGTAACATTTACACCCAGAGTAAAAGTCCGGGTTTTGGGATACACATTATATTGATCAAGGCCGAATGACAAGCCGGTATAGGTAATTTCCGGGTCAATTCCTGAATACCCGGTAATTGTAAGAAGATTATTGGAAGCGGCATAAACCCGTAGCTTCTGCAGCCAATTGACATTATTCACCGGGAAATTATATCCCAGGGTAACATTGTCAAGTTTCAGGAATGTCCCATTCTCAAGGTAATAAGAATTTACCTTTGGGAAATCCGTAACTCCTCTTTCAACCTCAGTCAGGACTTCCGTTAAGCCATTAAGAGAGGGTAAGACCGTCGGATTTGAAAACACCATTCTTGTAACATTCAGTACGTCAAATCCAACCACCGCCCGTAAAGCAAAACTAAAGTCGAAATTTTTAAAGAATGTAAAATAGTTCGACCAGCCAATTTCAAAGTCTGGCAAAGCATGTCCCACAACCCGTCTTTCGGCTTCATCCACATTCCGGGTAACTCCTCCGGCTTCCGTATAGAATAAAAACTTTCCATCACTTGATAAACCAGCATACTCAGGCATATAAAAAGTACCCAACTCATATCCTTCTTCTACCAGCTGTGTCCAGTTCTGATCACCAACCAGTCCTCTTCCTGACAGCCAACCCTGCTTTTTATCTCCTTCCGACCAGTTGAATCCACTTATTGTATCAGAAAGTGAAATTACCTTTTGCTGATTCTTTGAAAATGTCAGAGAGGTTTTCCAGTCAAAATTACTTTTACTGACAACAAAAGCCTGAACAAAAAGTTCAATTCCTTTATTGCTGATTTCACCGGCATTCCCCCAGGTTGTTGGTACAATATTGGGAGGAACAGGTACAGCGTATGGAGCAATCAGATCGTAAGTGGTTTTATTATATAATTCCAGTGATCCGGAAATTTTATTATCAAGAAACCCGAAATCAATTCCTGCATTGAATTCTCTGTTTTCCTCCCATTTCAAATCAGGATTTGCATTATGCTGAATTGTAAATAAAATCGCATCCTGCCCGGTTTCCGGATTTATTGTGGGCCCTGCAACTACTGCCGCGGAAATCGCATGGTAAGTACCAATTTCCTGATTTCCGGTTAACCCTAATCCTGCTCTTAACTTAAGTTGTGAAAGAAAATCAGCATTATCAAGAAAGCTTTCATTTTTAATATTCCAGGCTACTGATGCAGATGGGAACCAACCCCATTTGTTGTTCTCTCCAAATTTTGAGGAACCATCTCTACGTAAGGTAGCTGTAAAGTAATACTTACTATTATAATTATAAACAGCTCTGCCAAAAAAGGAAATCAGACGATTTGAACTTTTGTACGAACCAATATCCCCTACCACAACATTATTTAAAGCACCCAGATTATAAGCCTTAACATAATCTGAAAGAGGTTCGGTTCCCTGGGCAAAGAATCCGGTGAAAATATCCTCCTGAAAGGAATAACCTCCGACAAAGTTCAAATTATGGACCCCGTTAAATGTTCTTGTATAACTGAGGGTAGTTTCAAGTATTTTAGAGGACATATTATCATAGCCTTTTCTGCCATAACCTGTAGAGCTGTTGTTCCTTACATAACTGGGTTCAAAATAAGAACTTTCAGAATCATCCCGGATATAACCCAGGTTCACACCAAATATAAGTCCTCTGATAATTTCCAGATCAGCCTTCAGGTTACCCGCAAAACGTTTTGCATCCCTTTCATTCTGAATTTCATCTGCCAGGGCAACAGGATTATAATAATTAAAATCTCTCTGTACCTCATAAAATGTGCCGTCAGGATTGTAAACAGGGTCTGTTGGATTCCTCTGAATTCCCTGATAAAGAATATCATTCGGGCCGCTGCCACTATATTGAATATAATTATTTGATTCAACAGTACCAGCCAGACTGGCCTGGATATTCAGTTTGCCATTAATGGCTTTTTGTTGGACATTGATCCGGCCCAGATCCCGCTGTTTGGATGAACCGATAACAACCCCTTCAAAATTACTATGGGTCAGGGAAACACGGTAGTTGGAATTCTCACTACCTCCTGATGCAGCAAGATTGTATGACTGGGAAAGTGCTGGTCTGTAAATTTCATCCTGCCAGTCAGTATTGGCACCTCCATCATTAAAAGTAAGATTATTGTCACTGGCATATTTCCGAAGCTGGTCACCAGATAAAAGGTCCAGTCTGTTTGCTACATTATCTAATGAAACATAAGAATTAAACTCAACCGTACTGGCTTTTTTAAATGATCCTTTACGAGTAGTAATAATAATTACACCATTGGCACCTCTCGATCCGTAAATAGCAGTTGATGAAGCATCTTTTAATATGTCGTAACTTTTAATATCATCAGGAGAAATAGTCGTAGGATCAACGCCTGGCACACCATCAACAACATATAAGGGTTCAGTATTTGAAAACAAACCAGAAGACCCACGGATTTTTACCGAAAAACCGGCATTGGGATCTCCCCCTTTTTTTGTGATAGATACCCCGGCAGTTTTTCCCTGCAAACCCTGAATGGGATCTGTCAGAACACCTCCATTTAACTCATTTGCTTTAATGTTGGCAACTGCCCCTGTTTTATCACTTTTCTTTTGTGTACCATAACCTATAGCAATAACTTCTGAAAGCGCCACCGCTGAAACCTTAAGCTGAATATCAATGGACTGTCTTCCGCTTATAAGTACTTCCTGAGTAGCATAACCCACAAAAGAATAAACTAGCGTTTCTTCACCCTCAGGTATACTAATGGTATAATTGCCATCAATGTCGGTAACCGTCCCTACAGTAGTTCCTTTTACAACTACGGTAGCACCCGGTATGGGTAATTTATCCGAGGCATCTGTAACCGTACCCGATACAGTGTATGTCTGGGCTGACACAGAGGCGGCAAATAAAAATAATAACAAGCTTACTATTGAAACACTTCTGAAATAATTTATGAATGTTTTCATGTTTCGGATTTAAGGGGAATTATTTATTCAATTAAAAAGAATATCCTAACCTGATACTGAATTAAGTTTTATCAATTTCAAAAAATCTACGTTGCAAAAATAATCAGAATAAATTACATTATTGCACTTATTTTCAATTAATTACCGCAAACGATTCCGCAAACGTTTGCAATGGGCTTTTATAAGAAATTCAAAATCACTTAAGTTCTTTTTTTAGTTTTTTTTTCGATTTTAACATTTTCAAATTTTTTTATTGTATTTTTATTTTTTACTTCTTACAAAGGACTTTTAAAAGATTTTTATACACACATCAATGAGTGGAGGACAAATAACAATAAAGGATATTGCTAAACAACTTGGGGTTTCTCCGTCTACTGTTTCAAGAGCCTTAAAAGATCATCCTGATATTAGTGCTTCAACCAAAAAGGCCATTAATGATCTTGCAAAAAAGTTGAATTATTCACCTGACCCTATCGCTCTAAGCCTGAAAAGCCGGAAAAGTAATATTATTGGTGTAATTGTACCGGAAATTGTTCATTATTTCTTTTCAACTGTAATTCATGGTATAGAAGACATTGCCGATCTTTCCGGATATAATGTAATGATTTGTGAATCAGCAGAGTCATTTGACAGGGAAGTAAAAAATATTGATGCCCTGTTGTCCAGCAGAGTAGATGGTATCCTGGTTTCCATCACAAAAGAAACCCGGATTTTCAAACATTTTGAAAAAGTTCAGAATACTGGTATTCCATTGGTGTTTTTTGACCGTGTACCGGATGATATTGATACGGATAAGGTAATAGTGGATGATGAAGCGGGGTCATTTGAAGCTGTGGATCATCTGATAAAAATCGGTTGTAAGAGAATTGTGCATTTAAGTGCTCCGGATCACCTGGAAATTGCAAAAAATAGAATTAACGGCTATCTGAGGGCGCTCAGGACCAATAACATGCCTGTTCTTCCTGAACTTATTATTAAATGTGATGTAATTGATGAAGCAAAAAAGATCATTCCCGATCTTCTCTCAAAATCACCCAGACCGGATGGCTTCTTTGCTGTGAATGATCTTACCGCAATAGAAACTTTAAAAATTGCCAAAAGATACGGATATAAAATACCTGAGGATATTGCCATTGTTGGTTTCACAAACGGACAAATTTCCATGTTAACCGATCCTGAACTGAGTTCTGTTGAGCAGCACGGACGTGAGATTGGTAAAAATGCAGCCAAACTGTTAATTGACAGGCTCCATAAAAAAGAAAACTACCCGTCCATAACAAAAGTTATTGAAACCCAGCTTGTAAAAAGGGCTTCCTCCCTACGGTAACCTCCTTAATCCTTTCTGAAAAGTACCTTTTTTTTATTTCTTTCATGCTTCTTAAGACCCTCTCTTAAAATGGATGTTCAATAACATAATTTTTTCTGTTTTATATGAGCATATGTTCATTACCTTTGTGCCCTGATATTTTGAAAAAATGAATGCTAATCTTATATAAAATAACAGAAATTGAAAATGTTATTCGCAGTTCCTACCATTGATGAAAAACTCTGTGCCCATTTTGGACATTGTGAAAAATTTGCCATTGTTGAAACAGAAAACAATAAAATTCA
>JANTGF010000114.1 GCA_024763075.1 Bacteroidales bacterium
ATCTTTAACAGTAACGGAGAGCCGGTCATCGGTTATATTTATCTGGATGATACTGACACGGTTTATCAGGACAAATTCGGTATGGCCCGGTATCAGAATGCAGGGGGAGAATGGTCGTTGGTAAATGTTCCGGAGAGGATTTATGTTGCGGGAAATGAGGTGGGATTTGACATGGATGCGGATGGTAATTACTATTTTGCCTATTTAAGAAATGATACGATACGCCTGGCTGTGTATGACGGAACAAACTGGAACATCGAAACCGTGACGGAGTATGCGGGAGCTTATTCTTCTCCCGGACTTACCCTTGCCCTTGACCGGGAAGGCAAACCTACCATAGTGAATTTCTTTTTCAGTGAAGAATTACGTTATTACACAAAAAATAATGGACAGTGGACTTATCAGAAAGCAAATAATTACAAGAAGCATACCGGTCTGATATGGCATACCTCGCTGGCATTTGATTCTGTAAACGATCCACGTATTGCTGTTACGGGAACAATGCCGGGTCGCACCGGCCTGTTCTATTACCGTTACTGGCCCGGAGATGCGCATATCAACATACCTGTTAATTCTCATGATTTTGGCATGGTCTGGACCCAGAGTTATGCAGACTGGAACCTTACTTTTGAAAATACAGGAGATGCCCCGCTGATCATTGACGATTATGAGTTTCAGTCTTCCTGGATGAACAGATATTATAGTCTGGCGGACAATCCTTTTCCTCTTACCATCCTGCCCGGAAAAAAGGATTCCATGTCGGTACGTTTTACACCGGATGCAGAGGAGACATATCAGGATACACTGTTTGTTTTTACCAACGATTCACTGAATCCTGCCGTTAAAATTGCCCTGGAAGGAAGAGGTACAAACAGTGGATCAACAGGGAACCTGCAGATCAATCTGGAAAACATCTATATTGATCATGAACACCAGCTGCTGAAACATGATCTTCCATTGATGGATGCTTCTATTGAATTATACCAGAACTCAAATCTTATATACGGACCTGTTTCCTCCAATTCTGCAGGGATAGCATCCCTGAATGATCTGGATACAGGCAGATACGAATTAAGGATTGTGAAACAAATAAAAATTCCGGGGGATGCACCGGGAACCACCGTTTTGGACAATGCCGGTATCACAAGAAACATTATTCTTGGCCCCGGAACAAATACTTTGACTTTTCAGTTTCCTGATTCACTGCTTACCGAAAAATATCAAGACATCTATAATCTGAACCATATTACAAAAAACAGAGGAGGCGAGCCTTATACCTTTTATTATCCTGTCGAAGAGGACGTTCGTTCGCTTTTGAATACCTGGAAAGGAGAAATACCTCCCGAAGCAGAAACAGCCCTGAGCCGGCTGATTCTGGCCGAGAATCTCACATACCGGATATTTGAAGGGGGATATACTATGGGAAATGAATTTATGATGGATATTGGAGAGCTTATCAACCTGGTTTATTATTCTGATTCATGGGGAACCAAAATTTGGAAGATCGGTCTGGATCTGATCACTGCAATAGTAACACATGATATTCAACCCCTGCTTAAAGATATCCTTATGGAAGTTTTAAGGGAAGTTATGCAAAGTATGATCATGAATCTGATTACGGATGGCATTCATCAGTTAACAGCCGAGCTGGGAATGCCCGGGGAGACCATCTTTAATTCTGCATGGGAGCTCGTAAGGAGTAACTATTCGGCCTGGTCTATCGGCAATTTTTCCGAAACCAACTGGGAGCAAACCATTCGTGAAGTTTATAAAGAACTCCGGGACCCTGTTTTCCAGGAAGTATATATCAACTTATTAACAGATAGTAAACTGGAAAAAGCCATGAATTATTCCCGGGATTTCCAATATGGAGGGAACTTCCGGGATGCCAGTAATAACAGCAATATATTTATCGCCGGCAAATTGGAAAGTATTGAGAATACAGAAAGTACCTGTGAAGGCTTACGTAGCATTGCCGGCTTATACAAAGGTACAAGTGCGATTTTCAGTATTCTTGATGAAGTGATGGAATATCTGCCCGGGCTGGAATATGTAACCCTCATCAAAACAGCAATGAAAGTTTCTGCCTATGGAAGTGTAATAACGGCGATGGGCATATCCGGATATACTTTCTTTACTTTGCCCGGTGATCTGGACAATGCAATAGAAGGTATATATCTTCGGGACAGGCTGAAATCAACAGCAATTTACAAACCGGCTTACCCTTTTCAGCGAAGCAAAGCTATTCCATCTGTTACCAAAAAGCTGGAAGAAAATCTTGAAGCAAATGTTGCAGAATATGATTCCATTCTTTTCAGGATAAAAGATTTGGTTAATACAGGGGATGCAGTTCATGCTGCCCTGGCACTGGAAGATCTGATGCAGTCGGAAGAAGATTTGCGAAGTTCATTCAATACAGGGCTGGCACCGGTCCGCTCCGTGGCATTTCTTGCAAGAGATAGTATCGTGAGTTTCCAGACTGAATATGATTCACTGAAAAGCATCTATGCCAAAGCAGGGGAAGATCGTATGATGAATTATATCTATATCATATTTGCCCCGACAGACACCAGCCAGGCAATGAGAGATTCCGTTTCTGCACAGATAGAAAAAACATCGCAAATGAACCATGCCCTAAAAAATCAGATACAAGCTGTACTGAATACTGTCTCTGGCATGGAAATCCCTGCCGTTGTGGTAGCCAATGTCAGCAAACAGGATAAAACCGGAATGAAAGCGGGAGAAACAGCGAATTTACAAATACAGGTACAAAACGTAGGATCTTTACCCGCAGACAATATAAGTCTGGTATTAAAAAGCAACCCGGCTATTCAAGTTGCCGGTACTGATAGTGTTTATATCGGAAGTTTACCCCCAGGAGAGAAATCAACTACTTACACCTGGACCGTTAATGCCCTCAGTTCTGAATACTCTACGGGAACCTGGACGGCGGAAATACACTCATCCAACGCAAAAACATATTCTACAGATGGTTCTTTCAAAATCCTGGCGGAGGCTTCAGGAATAAAAGAACAAAGCAATCCTGCAAATAGTGATGCTTATACTTATCCAAACCCGTTTAATCCGGGTATTGAATCAACGACCATTCATTACAGATTGAAAACTACCGCAAGGGTAAGCATTAAAATATACGATATCAATGGGAAATTAGTACGCATACTTTTAAACAAAAATCTCAAAGCAGCAAATACGGAGCATATCATTCGCTGGGATGGGAAAAATGAAAAAGGCTTGTTTGTTCCTGCAGGCATGTATTTATATTTTATTGAAACCAGTAATCATGGAAGACTGACAGGTCGTATTATTACTTCAAAATAGAAAAATGTTTCCGGTATTCATGATTTTAAAACCAAATCCGGAGTAAGGGGATGTGATTGTCAATCATCCCCTTACTTTATTATCCGAAATATCCCATGAATATGGGATTGACTGCTCCTTTTCAAAATTCTAATTTTATAATTGAAATAAATCACTTTCTTCTGGAAACAGAATAATTAAAATAAATGTTAAATCTAAATGGTTAAATTTAACTCTCATATTTTGAAACGACTAACATTTTTTCTTCTTATCTCATCCCTGAGTTCACAGGTGTTTCCCCAGTTTAAAGCAAGCATGGAGAATGTCAAATCCGGTAACAAAGAGATTTATACTGTATATTCCGATAAAACACAATACAGGTATGATTTTGTTCAGGACAATCAAAAGATGATAATCATTGTCAAACCACAGATTAATAAAACAATAATATTATTACCGGATAAAAAGTTCTATATCCAACAAGCCTGTGATGGAATGAATAGCCGCCGGAATGATCCTGTACAGTCCTACATTTCAATGAAAAAGGATTATACTGAGAAAAATGCCGGTAAAGAAAATGTGGAGGGATTTACATGCAACAAAAAAGAGATATATGCGGACAATGATAAGATTATAACCGCCTGGTTCGCCGAATCTTTAAATTTTCCGGTAAAGATGGTCAATCACCTTTATGAAAATACTTACATGAACCTGAAAGATATTCAGAAATGGAAAGTTGATCCTGCATTTTTTGAAATTCCTTCAGGCTATACCGAGGTAGATGAGCGTATGCGGCCGGTAATCCCCGAACCGCCTGCACCAAAAAAATGGACCACCAAATCTGTGCAGTTGCCATTTCAGAGTGAGGTAAGCCGGGGGACTCTGCTAATATTTTCGATAAACAAAGAAGCCCATTACAAAATGATTGCCGAAAACAAAACGGATAAACCTGCGAAAATCATCCGTTACTCTTTCCGGGATGGAAAAGAGTTATCCGAAAAAATCCAGGGACCTGAAAAATACCGTACCTCCAGACTTTATCCGGGAGAAAAAGTCCCCGGTACATTTATCTGGAAAGAGGGACAGGAAATACGTATCAAAGTTTTTGAGGGAACCATATCTTTAATTATACGCGAAGAATAATACAAACTTAAAACATACCATCATGAAAACAGGTTTTACATTAATTCAAAACAAAAATGGGAAGCTTTACACACTATTATTGATTATTTTATTCTATTGCTTTTCCGTATCGGTTTTTTCCCAACTTTCAGGCACATACACAATTGGTACAGGCGGTGACTATACAACATTTTCATCAGCCGCAACCGACCTGACAACTAATGGTGTAAGTGGGCCTGTAATTTTTAACGTACTGTCAGGAACCTACACCGGGCAGTTTACCCTGGATTATGTGCCTTATGCTGATGAGACAAATACCATTACCTTTCAATCCCTGACAGGCGATTCAACGGATGTGGTACTAAAGTATGATGCTGAGGGTAATGATGATAATTTTTTAATAACGTTAAAAAGATGCAGTTATGTCACCTTAAAGGGGATAACTTTCTGGGCCCTGGATAAGACTTATAACCGGATTATCACTATGGAAGATTACGGGGATCACATCTCCTTCGAAAACTGTGTATTTAAAGGAAGTTATAATACCAATGCCATTGCTCGTGGTGCCCATATTCATGCAGAGAATGCGCTATTAGATCATTTAAGGGTATATAACAACCGGTTCAGCAGGGGGAGTTTTGGGATCGTTTGTAACAGTAGTGGAAAGAACAATCTTTATCCGGTTATCAAATTCAACAAATTTGATAGCCTGGGTTATTGCGCTGTATTTTTTAATACATCGGAAGCACCCGAAATATCAAAAAATATGATCAGTTATTCCACCTATGGAATATATATTTCCAAAGCTACAAATGCAACAAATATTAAGTCAAATAAATTGATGAATATATCCCATACCGGAATGCAGCTAAACAATCTGAAATCAGCCACCGGTTTTGAATCAAACATAATTAACAACATGGTTGCAGTTAATCAGAACGGAGGAACCGGAATTGAATTCAGAGGTTCTGACTACTTGAATATTTACAACAATTCTATTCTTGTTAACAGGGATTATTTTGAAAGTAAAGCAATTTCATTGGAGTATTGCGTAGGAAGTACAATAAAGATGTTAAATAATAATCTGGTTTCTCTGAATAACGGATATGCTATTTACGTGACAAACACCGGAAATTTCAACCAGTGCGATTATAATAACTTTTATACTCCTGGAAGTATCTTTGCTTACTGGAATAATAGCGGCAAATGTGAAGATTTCCGAACCTTTAAATCTGCCAGTGGTGATAATGATCATTCTGTTTTTGCTTTTCCGTATTATGAAAGTGAAACAGATCTTCACACCCGGTCGGCATGGCTGGACGGAGCAGGAACTGTCATTACAGGAATAGCTGAAGACATTGATGGAAATACAAGAAACGAGCCACCGGACATGGGTTGTTATGAGTTTGAAGCCTCGGAAGATGTTAAGCCTCCCCTTGGCGGCACAAAAACCATCGGGGCTGGTGGAGATTTTCCTTCATTACAGGAGGCAATCGATGCTGCTAAGATCAAGGGGATATCAGACAGCCTAAAACTGCAGTTTTTAAATGGTGTCCACGAAGGACAGTGCATTATTACTCCCATTGCCGGAGCTTCCTCCATTCATCCGGTTATTCTGGAGTCAGCATCAGGTAATCCGGATGATGTACAAATCCGTTATCAGTCAAACAGTACGGAGGATAATTTTGTTATAGAACTTAAAGGAAGTTCTTTTCTCCATATCCAAAATCTGACATTAGAAGCTACTGGCCCATTGTATTGTAAGGTATTTGAACTTAGGGGGATGGTTGATAGCCTGCAGGTAAAGTCCTGTGTGATTTCAGGCATATCACAGGGGGATGCAAACAATCGTGCCCGACTTGTTTTTTCAGATTACATTAATTTCCACCATATGGTTTTTAGCAACAATTCTTTCCATAACGGAAGTACATCTCTCCTGCTGAACTTAACTCAACCAAATTCATTACCTGGGGAGTTGATTATTTCAGATAATGAATTCCCGGGTAACGGTTATCAGGCCATTTATTTAAATAAGATAGAGTCGCCGGTTATTTCTGATAACCGGATATACGGAAGCGATTTTGGAATATCAATTAGTCATGCTACTGAAAAATTACAAATCAATAATAATTATATTCATACAGTCTATGGATCGGGAATTGACTTAAACTCCTGTTCACTTCCATTAGACCGTCACGGATTTATCTACAATAATTTTATTGTGTGTAATGGGGCCTACCCAAACCGGTCTGTAATGGAATTTATGAATTGCGGGTTTATTGAGATTTACTACAATAGTATTTCCAGCCACTCAAACTCATATAAGTCAAGGCCACTTTATGTATATAGCGGACAAGATCTTTATTTCAGAAACAATATCTTCAGCAATAAGGGTTTAGAATATGCTTTTTACATTAAAAATGTGAATACAGCCACATTCTCAGCATTTGATTACAATAACTTTTATTCTGAAGGAACTAACCTGGGTTATTGGGATCAGGATTGTGCCGATTTGGATGCAATAAAATCAGCCAGCAGGAAAAATGAACATTCTGTTTTTGCCAACCCGGCTTTTGCAGCCGATACAAACCTGCATGTATCTTCCGCTTACCTTGATAGTGCAGGTACACCTATTTCATGGATTCTGACAGATTATGACGGTGATCTAAGGAATGAACAATATCCTGATATAGGTGCGGATGAGTTTACCTGGATGCCGGAGAACCACCCGCCTGTAGCGTTGAACGATACGGCAGAAGTGTACCAGGGTTCTGGTGTAGATATTGAAGTACTACTGAATGACAGCGATCCGGATAATGATTCTGTTTATGTGTTGGATACAGGAACCCCCGGACAAGGTCAGATAACCAAAATAGTTGACGGGGTACTTACCTACCTTACTCCACAAAGTGATTTTGCAGGACTCGACTCGGTGATCTATTATATCAGCGATGAAAGAGGCATGAAAGACTCAGCATGGGTATTTATTTATGTATTAAAAAGCTTTTTTGATATCGGATTTGAATTTTATGACCCGGACGGTTTACCTTTGACCAGAGGGCATCTCCTGGCAGCTCACCGGGAAGGAGAAGGTCCGCGCAGTGATTATGTCTGGACAACTATAATGAGCGGTGGCTCCGGAGTGGTGAATGATTTTCCGCGGGGTTATGTTACCGCAAGTTTTGCCCCCGATACAGTACTGTATCCTGAACTCATTAAAACCTATCTCGGTGGAACTGTTTTTTACAGAGAAGCTGCGTGGTTTGATCTGGAGAGGGATACAAGCGGTGTGAAAATATACACACAAAGGGTGCATAAGACTATAGGCAATAGTTTTATTACGGGAACCGTAATAAATTCATCTGACAGCAGTGCCCTGTATAATAAATGGGTTTTCCTGATTGATAACATAGGGCAAATCGTTAAATTTGATGTCACGGATAATGAGGGGAGATTTCACTTTGACAGTATCCCCCCTGGTCATTATTATTTTGATGGGGATTTTTGGTATAATCCAATGGATGAAAACAATGACAGTATCTTTATAGAAGAGGAAGGCCAGGAATATTTTGTAGCCGCAACCTTAATTAACATGAAAATTTCTGTAACTGTTTCACACATTACAGGCCGAAGAGAGCTGACAGAGTCTGAAAAATTTACATTATATCCCAACCCTGTAACAGACAAGCTTTATCTGAAATTTGACAAGGCTACAGGTGAAAATGTGAAAATCAGGATTTTTGGAATAGACGGAGCTATGCTTAAAATACTACAACCAGGCCTGGTTCAGGAGAAAGGAGTGTTAAATATCCCGGTATCTGACTTACCTCCCGGATTGTATATTCTTTCAATTGAAGGAAACAGAATTAATTACAAAACCCGGATTGTAAAACAATAGGAGCTGTTAAAGGACAGCAACTATCCAAACAAATTAGGCTGTCTGTAAAACTGTGGAATTGAAATAGTAAGTTCGATCTCTGCCCGGTATTCTTGGAAAGAGATCGGACTTTTTTTGTCAGATATTATAAATCTTAACCAAGCCCGCCCCTGCACGATTGTGTCGTGTGGTTTGTTTGATTATAATAGATTTACAAGCAAAGCAATTGTAAGGACTAAAATAAGTGAGTCTAATAAAACTTATGAATATATCTAATACTTACAGAATTTATGTGATGTGCCTTATCCTCTCCTGAACCACCCCAGCTTATCGTTCCAAAATCATAACTCAAATCAAGTTCTCCATGATCACATAGTTGAATGCCAACTTTAGGAGAAAGAAAGAGGTTGAAACCTTTAAATTCTTCCAGTTTTTCTTTATCTCTATCCTCCGCCTTCCAATTGGCGTATAATTTGAATGCAGGTGTCAAACCAAAACCAGCATAGGTCCTTTTTCCAAATACATTTAATTTGTAATCAATTTCTGCAGGGACCTCTATGTAACCCCAGTTAATTTTTCCTTTCCCTTCATAATCTTCCAGACTTCCCCTAAGCATCCATTTCTCAGTAGTCCCTCCAAACCTAAATCTCAAACCTGCTCTTGTCCTGAATTTACCATTAAAATTTTCACTAAAATTAAAATCTCTATAGGCTCCTGCAACAATCTCTAAGCCGGGGGCGAACTTGTACTCCCAATTTGGCCCGGAATCTTTCCCGGTTGCCCAGCTGGGTCCTACGGAAACTGAGGGTTGTAATGACCTAAGAATTTCAGTAAATGATCCGGATGGAATTTGCACCAGGTCTTCACCTGTAACAGTGGCAATGGCAGCAGGTGTTTCATGTACTTTTTGACAATAAGCGATGCTGACAGCAAACACTAAACTAAAACTGATGAATAATTTCTTCATAATGGGTTAATTTAAATTAAAAAAAATCTTTCAAAATGTGTCTAAGGGTTAAATTCATCATAATATACGAAAATTTCTCAAATAATCAACAATTTCAGATAACAAATACATGGCAAACACATTTAAATACTGATTGGTAAAAAAAAATCATTACTCCAACCTGCGTTGAGTCTTTTATCCGGACTTTTTATTAAAATTTTATTCCCTTTTTTAGAAAATTCTGGCTCACCCGGATAAAGGAGAAAAAGCTGCATCTCCTTTTTTCACTGAGAAAAATTATTATTTTATGTATCCTTTTAAAAAAATACACGTAACATTCTCTCAAATGATTATTTACCATATTCTTAATTTTTTATTACTAATTAAAACTTAAATCAAAAATGAAATTATTTAGTAAGTTATTTTCTGTTTCAGTAGTGATGCTTTTATTTGCATCAAGTTCTTTTGCACAAGTTACAGCTTCTGCAACAGCATCAGCCACAATTGTAACACCCATTGCAATTACAAAAGACGTGGACATGAACTTTGGTAACCTTGCGGTAAATGCATCCACAGGAACCGTTGTTCTTACGCCAGCGGGTACCCGTTCAGCAACAGGTGGTGTCTCTTTTTTGGCAGCTTCACCCGGAACCGTAACAGCAGCATCTTTTACAGTAAGCGGATTAGCAGGTGCAACCTATTCAATTACACTGCCATCCGGAGCATTAACAATTACATCCGGAGCAAATACCATGACCGTGGATAGCTGGACAAGCAGTCCAACCCCAACCGGAACCCTTACCGGAGGAACCGAAACACTTACGGTAGGCGCTACTTTGAATGTTGGTGCAAGTCAGGCAGCAGGAACCTATATTTCCGGTACGCCTTTTGATGTTACCGTAAATTATAACTAGTTACAACACTATAAAGATTCATTAACTGAGGTGATTTATCTCTTTATTTCATCACAGTGAAATGATTTCCGGGATCTGTAATCAGTTCATTTCCCGATTACCAATTTGCAGACGACATTATGAGAAAACAACATAAACTCCTAACAGGATTTTTATTCATATTGTCCATTTCAATGAACGGCTTGAAGGCACAGAATGCCCAGCAGGCCAGTGCAACCGGTCATATTTTGGCTGAGGTTATAACTGCCTTCACTGCCGTTGAAACAGCACAAATGAATTTTGGGCGCTTTTCACCCGGACCATTTGGTGGACAATTGGTAATTACTCCCCAGAGCACTGTTTCTGCAATGGGAAGTGTGGTTACTGGTAGTGGGGTACCCAATGCGGCAAGTTTTTACATTACGGGTGACAGTCATACTGTTTACTCAATCAACCTGCCAAATACACCTATTGCCATTACCAACACGACAAATGCAAGAACAATGCTTGTAAGCAATTGGGTGTCTGTACCATCTCCGGGCCCGGGAGGGGCTACTTTACAGGAGGGATTTCAGACCGTATATGTTGGTGCTACACTAGAAATAGGAACCCTTACTGACAACCCCGTTGGGGTCTATACTGGTTCTTATACTATTACATTTGACTTTAATTAAGCTCATTAATATTTTAAAAATAAACCCTATGTTATCAAGTCAATCAGTACACAAAAGGGAAATTTCCAGACTTTTTGGAAATTCGTTTCGTTTACCTGCGCTCCTGAGTTTTTTTGCTCTTATCTTTATGATTCCGTTAAATACAATCGCACAGGGAAACCTGCTGGTTACCCCCAGGAGGGTCGTGTTTGACGGTTCAAAAAGAACAATTACCCTTAATCTGGCAAATATCGGAAATGATACGGCCACCTATTCCATATCATTTGTGCAGATAAGAATGACAAAGGAAGGCTCCTTTGAAACCATTACAGAACCTGATCCGGGCCAGAAATTTGCAGATAAGAATCTTCGTTACTTTCCCCGCTCGGTAACTCTTCCTCCGAATGAGGCACAGGTTGTGAAAGTTCAACTTGTAAAAGCAAGCAAGTTATCTCCCGGGGAATACCGGTCTCATTTCTATTTCAGATCTGTACCAAAAGTAAATCCCTTGGGAGAAGAACAGGCTGTGAAAGACACTACAACAATCTCTGTACGCCTTACGCCTGTTTTTGGAATTACTATTCCAGTCAT
>JANTGF010000115.1 GCA_024763075.1 Bacteroidales bacterium
GAAAAATGTAATTCTTGCCTGGATTGAACCGGACAAGGAACCCACAAAGCATATCCTGAACGATATCCCCTTATTGAAAAGGAATTTTGACAAAATAGGTTCCAACCTGGTTTTTATTGTTCCGGAAGACAGGCTGACTGCTTCGTTCAGCCCGGGAGTGTACAAAGGATTACCCCTGAAAACGTCGTTCTATAAAGATACAGATAATACAGTGATCCGGGAGTTGGCAGAGGAGATGGGCCGTAGTTCCGGATTTAATCTGCCACTGATCCTGATTGTCAGTCCGGGAGGAAAGATACTTTATTTTTCTGAGGGATACAGAATCGGGATCGGCGAACATCTGGTGAAGGCACTAGAACTTGCAAAATATTGATTTTTCAGATTAATTACACATCAATTTTTATGAAAATTTTTCAGGTATTAATATTGCTGATATTATATAATAGCTTAAATATTTATTCTCAAATTCGAAATGGTAGTTATTATAAAATTCCAATGTATTGGATTGATGTTAACAAAGAGTTTGTGTTCCACGCAGATAGTTTTGAGTGGAATGAATACTCAATGATGGGTAAGAAATATTCACTGGGAAAGTGGGAAATTAAGAATGATGCATTATTTCTTTTTTTTAATAGAAAACCTGAGGAAGAATTGGTGAAAATATATAGAGGTAGTACTAAAAAGAATGGTTTTATCCTCAAAGTATATAGAAGTGATCAAAAACCACTTCTAGGTGCAGATATTTTTCTTAATGACTATCCGTTTGACATAATAAGAACTCGCTCTGGTGAGATAAATATTAATATTTCCGATACGATACATAAAATTAAGATTTCGATGGTTGGTTATCAAACTTTGGAAATAGATGAAGGTTTGTTAAAGCCGTTGAATGGTGTTGATAGTATTATTTGTAATATTAAATATAGTTCACCAAAATATGTTGAACGAATTAATTGCTCAATGAGAATTAGAAATATTGATAAAAATGGTTTTGAATTACTTGAAAAAGTTGGTAGTAATTTATATTTTATTCAATATGTTACAGACTCTCTTTTTATGAAAATTAAAAAAGAAAAGGGGATCCCTGCCAGAAATACTCCTTTTGAATATGAAAAACGATTTCTTAAATATTAAAAATAAAAATATGAATTATAGAATTCTCAAAAATGTGGCGTTTTTTCTTCTGATTTTTTCCATGGTCTCCTGTGGATCAAATAAGGAAGTAAAAGATCAATTGGTAAATTATGTGAATCCCTTTATTGGTACCGGTGGCCACGGACATACATATCCGGGGGCAGCCCTGCCTTTTGGTATGGTCCAGCTGAGTCCCGATAATGGTACTTCCGGTTGGGACTGGTGTTCCGGTTATCATATATCCGATTCCGTAATTGCCGGTTTCAGTCATTTGCATCTGAGTGGTACCGGCATAGGTGACCTTGCCGATATTTCAGTATTGCCGGTAAATACGGAAATTGTACCGGATACCATAAAGAACGGAAGCATTTATATGAGGAAATACTGGTCTTCATTTTCACATCAATCGGAACAGGCAGAACCCGGATATTATTCTGTATTTTTGGAAGATCCCAAGGTGAAAGCCGAATTAACAACTTCGCTGCGGACAGGTTTCCACCGTTATTCTTTTGAAGAGCCGGGGGAACATGCCATTATCTTTGATCTGGGTTTCAGAATCAACTGGGATCATCCGGTTGAAACCATGATACAGGTTGAAAAGAATGGATTGATCACAGGTTTTCGCCGTTCGAAAGGATGGGCTGCCGATCAGATCATCTATTTTGCTGCCCGATTTGATCAGCCATATAAGAGTTTTAAAGGAGTTGTGAATGGAGAACTTGTAAATGCTAATCAGGCGGAAGGCAGATTTGTACAGGGTATATTTACTTTTCCGGAAGAAGGACAGAGAGAGGTGAAGTTGAAAGTCGGGCTTTCCTCGGCGGGTATAGAAGGGGCTGTAAAAAGCCTTGAGAATGAAATTAAAGACTGGGATTTTGACAGGGTGAAAAAAGAAGCTTCGGATATCTGGGAAAAGCAACTGGAACGCATAACAATTAAAACCGGAAATACGGATGACAAAACTATTTTTTACACCGCGCTTTATCATTCATTGCTGGCACCCTCGCTTTATTCCGACCTGAATGATGAATATACCGGTCCTGACAAAAAAGTGCATAAAACCAGTGGGGACCGCAGATATACGGTATTCTCCCTTTGGGATACTTTCCGGGCGGCCCACCCGCTTTTCACCCTGATCCTTCCCGAGGAGGTTCCGGGGCTTATCAATTCGATGCTTTCTTTTTTCCGGGAAGGAGGTCTCCTGCCCGTATGGGAACTGGAAGGGAATGAGACGAATACAATGATTGGGTATCATTCGGTACCGGTTATTGCTGATGCTTTTCTGAAGGGATTTACGGGTTTTGATCCGGAAGAAGCATTAAAAGCTATGGTAAAATCGGGTATGCAGGATACCCGTGGTTTGAATTATTATAAGAAACTGGGGTTTATTCCTTCCAGAAAGGAAAATGAATCGGTTTCCAAAACCCTGGAATATGCTTATGATGACTGGTGCATTGCTGCCATGGCAAAGAAAATGGGAAAAACAAAAATTGCCGATGAATTTACTCAACGTGCATTTAACTACAAGAATCATTTTGACCCTTCCACTCGTTTTATGCGTGGAAAGTATGAAAACGGAGCATGGAAAGTTCCTTTTGATCCCTTATACTCTGAACATCGCTTTGACGATTATACCGAGGGGAATGCCTGGCAATATACCTGGTTTGTACCTCATGATGTAAAAGGCTTGATTGAATTAATGGGAGGCAGGGAAGGATTTATTGAAAAACTCGATTCTTTGTTTGAAATTAAGGAGGCTGTCCGGGGTAAAAATTCTTCTGCCGATATTTCCGGACTCATCGGACAATATGCACATGGAAATGAACCCAGTCACCATATTGCCTATTTGTATAATTATGCCGGTGTTCCGTGGAAAACCCAGGCGATGGTTCGCCGGATATTAAAGGAGATGTATCATAACAACCCAAACGGACTGAGCGGGAATGAGGATTGCGGTCAGATGTCGGCATGGTATATCTTAAGCTCTATGGGTTTTTATCCGGTGAATCCTGCCGGGGGTGTTTACGTGATCGGAAGTCCGTTGTTTGACCGTGTTTCTTTTAATCCGGGCAGTGGACGAACTTTTGAGATTATCGTTCATAATAATTCTGATAAAAATGTCTATATCCAGTCAGTGAAATTAAATAAGGAAACTTTGAAAAGAAGCTTTATCTATCATGAAGAAATATTAGAAGGGGGAATGCTCGAAATTACCATGGGAGATCAGCCCAATAAAGAATTGTGGAGATCTCCGGATGCAAGTCCTCCTTCGTTGTCGGATAAATAGAAATAAGAAGGTAGAAGTAATCCTCCTTCGCGGAAGCTTCGGAGGATGAAGAAGGCAGAAGTTTTGAAAATTGTCGATAACTAAAGTTTTGCAGGTAAAATAGATGGACACAATATATTGTTATTTAGTTTGTTAAGCTTTGGGAATCCTTTGTGATATCCTTTGTGTCCCTGGTGGTTAAAGCTGGTATTTTCTTTTACCACAAAGGTGACACTAAGAAATGCACGAAGGAACACGAAGTAGAACATTTAAAATGGGAAAGATAAGATAACTAATTAACCGGGATCTATAAAAATATTTTATCATATAACTTATTTATTATCAGTCAATAAAGTTTAAATGCGAAACACTTAATAATATAGTCAGATAAATATAAAAATTCAAAATATATGAAATTCCTAAAAATATTCAGTTTACTCTTGGTAATTATTTTGCTTTCAGGATGTGCCGGAAAAAAGAATAAGACTGCTAAAATAAGTATTATACCCGAACCGGTAAAAATGACCCGGGGAGAGGGTTATTTTCAACTCCAAAAAGGAACAAAGATATGGATTCAAAATGCCAATAAAGAAGAATACAAACTTACCGCATATTTTAACCGTTTGATAAAACCTGCAACAGGGTTTAAGCTTTCGGTGAGGAGTTATGATAATGGTAATTTACCTTCTGAAGGTATTGTTTTGGATCTTATGCACATCCGGGATTTTGGAGATGAAGCTTACCGGCTGGAAGTCAGGCCAAAAAGAATATTGATTACAGCAAAAACTTCCCGGGGACTGTTTTATGGAATACAAACTCTGCGGCAGATGTTACCAGTTGAAATAGAAAATGAAAAAATACAACGAAAAGTGAACTGGCAGGTACCGGTCTCGGACATTACCGATTATCCGCGTTTTTCATGGCGGGGTATGCATCTGGATGTGAGCAGACACTTTTTTGATAAACAATTTATTAAAGAATACATTGATTTAATTGCCTTTCATAAAATGAATGTCTTTCACTGGCATCTGGTGGATGACCAGGGCTGGCGGATTGAAATAAAGAAATACCCGAAACTGACAGAGATTGGGGCCTGGAGGGTGGACAGGGAAGATCAGCCATGGGACCAGAGAGCTCCGCAGAAACCAGGAGAAAAAGCGACTTATGGCGGGTTTTATACACAGGATGATATTAAGGAAATTGTTGCTTATGCAGCAGAAAGAAATGTTACCATCATACCGGAAATTGAAATGCCTGCCCATGTGAGTTCGGCTATTGCTGCCTACCCGGAGTTCTCCTGTACCGGAAAGAAGATTACGGTTCCCCCGGGTGGTTTGTGGCCAATTACAGATATTTATTGTGCGGGGAATGATAAAACTTTTAATTTTCTGGAAGATGTACTCACAGAAGTGATGGAACTGTTTCCCGGAGAGTATATTCATATCGGAGGTGATGAAGCGGATAAAACCGAATGGAAAAAATGTCCGAAATGTCAGGCCAGAATTCGAAAAGAAAGACTGAAAGATGAAAACGAACTGCAAAGCTATTTTATCAGAAGGATAGAAAAATTTTTAAACAGCCATAACCGGAAGCTGGTCGGTTGGGACGAAATCCTGGAAGGTGGTCTGGCTCCTGAAGCGACGGTGATGTCATGGCGTGGAATGGCCGGAGGGATTGACGCTGCTGAAATGGATCATGATGTGGTGATGACCCCTGGTTCACATTGTTATTTTGATCATTATCAGGCTGACCCGGCAACCGAGCCGAAGGCCTGGGGTGGTTTCACGACCCTGAAAAAGGTGTATTCTTTTCATCCTGTTCCTTCAAAACTGGACACGGCCAAAGCAAAACACATTCTGGGTGCCCAGGGAAACGTCTGGACTGAGTTTATGAAAACTCCGGAAAAAGTGGAATATATGATCCTTCCGAGAATGACTGCGCTGAGTGAAGTGCTGTGGTCAACTCCTGAAAGCAGGGATTGGGAGGATTTCAGTGACCGGATGGAAAGCATGTACAAGCGCTTTAAGCAAATGGGCGTAAATTATTCGGAAGGGAGTTTTCAGGTTAGTATGCGTGCCAGATTTGATCCGGACACAAAAAAAGTAGTACTTGAATTGAGCAGCGAACAGGTTAATCCTGTAATATATTTTACAATGGATGGCAATGATCCCGATGAAAATTCCATGGTTTATAAAGAACCGGTCCCGGTAACAGAAACATCAACCATAAAGGCAGCCATTATCAAAAATGGCAAAATTACCGGAAATATTATCACCCAGAAGGTCTGGATACATACTGCTACCGGTAAAAATGTGAGCTATCAGACAAAGTTTAGTGAAAAATATACCGGTGGAGGTGATTATGCACTGGTTGACGGAATAAAAGGCTCCAAAAATTCGGGTAGTGGTTACTGGCAAGGATTTAACGGAGATGATCTGGATATCATAATTGATCTGGGAAAAACAGAAGATATATCAAAAGTATCCGTTTCCTTCTTACAGGATATTCATTCCTGGATCTTTTTGCCTGAATGGGTGGAAATATTTGCATCTGAGGAGGGCAGTAAGTTTGTTTCTATGGGAAAGGTGGAAAATAATATTTCTCCCAAAGAAGGAGGTGCCATCATTAAGGATTTTACTCTTTTATTTGATCAGACAAAGGCAAAAATGATCAGGGTTCATGCAAAAAATATGGGTATTTGCCCCCCATGGCATTCTGGCAAAGGTGGAAAAGCGTGGATTTTCACCGATGAGGTGGTGGTTGAGTAAATGGAATAGCTTACTTTGCTTTTAATTTAAAAATTACAGATCAATATGTACAGCCTGTGAAAGTAAAAATTGAAGACTTTTTAGAAGTTAAAATTTCAAAAATGAAAACCAGATATTCCAGGAGCAATATCCTGTTCACTTACATAGCATTTTTATTTCTGGGGTTTACTTTTCTCCAGAGTGAAGCTCAAATTCGTTTGCCCTCAGTATTGCAGTCAAATATGGTTTTGCAAAGAGAATCCAACGTGCTTTTATGGGGCTGGAGTCAGCCTGCTGAAAGTTTTAAAATTAAACTGAGCTGGCAGAAGGACAAAATTCAGGTTGTGGCTGATAGTCTTGGGAATTGGAATGCAATCATCCAAACCGGACCTGCCGGAGGACCGGTAAGCATCTTTTTCAAAGGAAAGAAGAATAAAATAAAACTGGAAAATATATTGTTTGGTGAAGTCTGGTTTTGCTCAGGCCAGTCGAATATGGCTTTTACTATAAATATGCTGGGTGGCTGGGATTCGGAGTATTATAAAAAGGACAAAGAAGATTTTCTTAAAAATGATTATTCGAATATTCGCTTGTTTACAGCTCAGTTAAACGCAGCTTCCGAACCTGAGGATGATTGTGTTGGGTCGTGGAAATCCGCAGATCTGAAAAGCGCAGGAGATTTTAGCGCAGTTGCCTTTTTTTATGGCCGTGAACTTTATAATAAATTAAAAGTTCCCATTGGCCTGATCAATTCAAGCTGGGGAGGGACCCGGGCAGAAGCATGGACAAAACCCGATGTAATAGAATCCGGTAGTAAGCTGGAGTTTTACCGGTTTGATACCAGCCGGTCATACAGAAATAAGGACAAACCCGGGGTCCTGTATAACGGGATGGTACATCCTTTTTTAAATTACAGGATAAAAGGGGTGATCTGGTATCAGGGAGAGGCAAACCGCAACGATGCCAGTCATTACAAAGATCTTTTTGAAGCTTTGATCTGGAACTGGAGATCTGATTTTAACCAGGAACTATTGCCATTTTATTATGTGCAAATTGCCCCTTTTGGATACAAGGAATCTATGGTGGGAGCATTGTTGAGGGAGGCTCAGACGGATGCGCTTGAAGTACCGGCTACAGGGATGGCTGTGACACTGGATATTGGAAATTTCAAGAACATTCACCCAAAAAATAAACAGGCAGTGGGGAGGAGGCTTGCCCTGGTCGCACTTCACCATAATTATGGTTTTTCCGATCTTGAGTTTTCCGGACCAGTTTATACCCGGGGCAGGGTGGAGGATATTCCCTGGATTGAAGATATGAAAGGAATCCGGTTGAATTTTGATCATGCAGCACCGGGACTGGTATTGAAGGACAGTGCTGAAACAGGTTTTACCATTGCCGGAAAGGATAAGCTGTTTTATAAGGCAGATGCAAAGACAGAAGGAAATTCGGTGGTTGTTTGGAGTGAACATGTTCCAAAACCTTATGCTGTGAGGTATGCATTTACAAATACTCCGCCGGCTACACTGTATAATACCGCAGGCCTGCCTTCGTCTTCATTCCGGACCGACCGCTTCAGGATTTATACTTCCACTGCCGGAATAGAGATAGAGACCATTCCTTTTAATAATCTTACTGCATTTAAACTGGCAATTTCCGAACCCGGTTTACAACTTCATTATACGCTGAATGGGTCGGAACCAACAATAAATTCAACTGTATATTACAATCCGGTAGTGCTGCGTAAAACTACCCGACTTAAGGTTAGGGCATTTTTTGAGAATACACCCACGGAAATTCACAGATCTGCCGAAATTGTAATTCATAAGGCTTTAAATAAACCGGTTGAATACAAAAATATTTACAATCAAAAATATGCTGGTGGTGGTAAATATGGCCTTGTGGATGGCCTTTTAGGTGATTCTCTTGACTACCTGAATGGCTGGCAGGGCTTTGAAGGAGAAGACCTTGAGCTGATTATCGATTTGGAAAAGACCCGGTCTGTTTCGTTTGTGTCTGCAGGATTCCTGCAAAATATTGATGCATGGATATTTCTTCCCGAATCGATAAGGATTTCATATTCTGTGGATGGTGAAAAATATCAGGTTCTAGATACAATTATGAATGATATTCCATTAGAAAAGGAGGGAAGTTTTAAAAAAGATTTTTCTCTGAAGAATCATAATATCAGAGCCAGGTATATAAAGTTTTCTGCAAAAAATATCGGGGTTTGTCCTAGTTTTCATCCCGGTTCAGGAGGTAAAGCCTGGATTTTTGCCGATGAAATCATTATTAATTAACTGACAGATCGGGAAATGTCAGAGAGATGTACTATTTTTGGTCGCAAATATCAGGAATACTGAAAATCCAATTGTTAAACTTAAACAGAAAAGTATGAATGGCATGACCGGAAAGTTAATTCAGCATGTTAAAACCAGACCGGTTTTAATTTTTCTGCATTTTATTTTTTTTTCATTTACATTTATTTCCTGCATTGAAAATCAACCTAACGCCAAGGATCCTTCAATTGCTTTACGTTTTGCGGTTGCCTCGGATGGTCATTTTGGACAGCCCAATGCTGATTATGAAGCCGATTATGACAGGTTGATTGCCAGTTTGAATACAGAATATGAAAAAAACGGACTTGATTTTGTTGTATTGAATGGTGATCTTTTTCATAACGATCCTGAGTATGTTTATCCGCTTCAAAAGAAACTGAAAAAGCTAAAAATGCCCTGGTATGTTGTTCGTGGAAATCATGACCGTTTGGATGAAACCGGATGGGTGGAAAGCTGGGGGTATGGTAGTAATTTTAGTTTCGAAGAAGGCGAATATGCTGTTGTTATTGCTTCCACATCCAACGTTTCCGGAGAGTATGTCTGCGCAGATGACAACTGGCTTTGGGATGAACTTGATAAATTTCAGTTTAAAAAAGGAGTTTTTGTTTTTATGCACATTTCTCCCCGGAAATGGGAGGATGCCGGCATCAATTGCCCGAAAGTTTTAAATTGTCTTGAATCCCATAGCAATGTAATGGCTGTTTTTAACGGGCATGATCATAATGAGGACGGGATGAAGGTGGGAAATAGAATTCCATATTTCTTTGATGCTCATTTTGGGGGAAACTGGGGAACGGATTATAAAGGCTTTCGTTTGGTGGAAGTTTCAAAACAGGGGTTGATGCATACCTGGGAGTATAACATGGAAGTTAGCCCTGTGGTAAATGAAAATATTCAGCATCTGGCTTTTTTACGCAGAGGGAAACTGGACTCCCTGCCCTCGGATAAATTTAATCCCGGTTTAACCGCCTTAACTGACGGAACTTTTGGCAGTTTGAATCCTGAGGATGGGAAATGGACCGGATGGGAAGGGGATGACCTAGTATGGGAGCTGGATTTGGCCTCTGTGTCTGAGATTAATGAAATTTCAATCGGTTTCTTATCTGATTATGATAAGGGTATTTTACTTCCGGAGTCACTGAATTTTTATGTTTCGCTGGATGGAAAGAGTTTTGATAATGTTTTATCTGTAAAACCTGAGGAGTTGGAAGGTCCTTCTCCGGTTAAAAGGAAATCTTTCAAAACTGAACTCAGGAGTAAACCATGCAAATTTATCAGAATTGTTGCTAAAAATCGTGGAGTATGTCCGGAATGGCACAAACGTGCTGGTGAGAATGCCTGGCTTTTTGTGGATGAAATCATTATAAATTAACGGGATTAACCCGCATTAAGACAAAAACTGAAAGATTGAAAGAGTTATTGAAAATACTTGTTCCGGTTTTGTTATCTCTTTTAGTATTTGCCTGTAATAAGGATGAGACACAGGATGAGCCTGAGTTGCCCGGGATCGATTACAAACTCATTGCCTATGTACCCGGATGGGGGGGGATGGATTTTTCGGAAATCCAGATAGAAAAGCTGACTCATATCAATTATGCTTTTGCGAATATTAAAGATGGACGGATACACATGGAAACGGAGGACGACTCTTTGTTGCTTTCACAACTGGTTGAACTAAAACAGAGAAATCCGGACTGTAAGATTTTGATTTCTGTAGGTGGTGCTGAATTTTCAACTTTGTTTTCCGATGTTGCACTTACAGTTACATCCAGGGAGATGTTTTCGATCAGTGTTGCTGATTTCCTGGTCAGAAATAAACTGGATGGAGTGGACATTGACTGGGAGTTTCCGGGATGGGAAGGGCCAGGAAATATTTTTCGGCCGGAGGATAAGCAAAATTATACTTATCTTCTTTATGAACTGAGAAAACAACTGGATAAACAAAGTGAGCAGGATGGCCGTTTAAATGATAATCCCTATTTACTTACTATTGCTTCAGGAGCCTCACAATGGTATCTGAATCTGGTGGAAATGAATAAAATTATTCCCGTACTGGATTATGTAAATATGATGACTTATGACTTTAAAGGAGGATGGAGTTCTACTACCGGACATCATACAAATCTGTATAAATCAGCTTCAGATAATGGAACCGGGAATAGCGCATCATCCGCTGTTCATCTTTTTAAATCGATAGGTGTGCCTTCTGAAAAAATAATGCTGGGAGCCGCTTTTTATGGAAGATACTGGCAGGGTGTGAAAAAGGAAAACCACGGTTTATATCGCTCTTATTCAGGTTCTGCCGGAGCATTGACCTATAAAGTTATCAGGGAAAACTATCTGCAAAACAAGTCATTTGAAAGATACTGGGATCCTGATGCAAAGGCCCCCTACCTTTGGAGTGAATCAAAGGCCATGTTTGTTAGCTACGACGATCCTGCTTCCTTAAAGGCTAAAGCTGATTTCGTACGGAAAGAAGAACTGGGAGGGATGATGTTCTGGGAATATACTCAGGATTATAAAAATACTTTGCTGGATGCAATTTATAGTGGTTTAAATTAAATAGTTAACCAAATACTTATTCAAATGAAACATCCATGACGGCCAAGCCTACACACAAGGAAATGATTATAAAACCCCATCGGGGTTAAATCATAATAACCCGGGGTTTTAACCCCGGGAATTAAAAATAGAAAAACCGTTTTTGCAAGATTTTTTTCGCGCAGCATGAAAAAATCGTGACAAAACATAAAGAACACAATAGTAGTAGAATACAAAATTATAAATACATGAAACGGACATGAAATTTTTTAATCAAAAGTTCACACAAGAAAATGATTAAAACAAGTTCATGAGAGAGCGAAGCAGTTCCATGTGTGCAGAAATTTTGGAATTGCTTTGTT
>JANTGF010000116.1 GCA_024763075.1 Bacteroidales bacterium
ATAAAGGTAGGTTTTGGCGCTATTTTTGCCCGAAGGAAGCAAAAATCGTGACAAAACCGGACAAACAGAAAATCAATAAGTTATAAAATTTTAAACAGATGAAATAAGCTAATACAATGAAGCTGTTTTTAAAAAGGCCTTATCTTTTTAAGTCTTCCCGGGCTGTAATTATAATGCTTTTTAAACTGACGATAGAAATAGTATTCATTTTCATAACCCGATTCAAAAGCAACCTCCTTAACGTTTTTATCAGTAGTTGTTAGTAGTTTTATTGCATGTTCCATGCGCAGCCTGAGCATATAATTAAATGGGGTTATACCAAAATTCTTTTTAAATATGCGATGAAAATAATTGGGGGCAAGGTTCGCCTTTAATGCGATTTCTTCCAGCGAAGGATTGTGCTTGAATTCATTATCCATGAATTTTATGGATGGTGTCAGTTTTGCAATTTCTTTTGATGGTTTAATGGCAGGCCGTTTGCTTGGGGCATGGACAATGACCAGGGTTGACCCGGCTAAAATTCTGGGTTTCTTTGCATTAATTGCTGCCCTGCTTGTAATCACTTCAATGGCAACAGGAGGTAAGGTTGGAATTTATGCCATTACAGCCATCGGGTTTTTCATCTCAATTATGTTTGCTTCAATTTTTGCCCTTGCTACCAAGGGGTTGGGAGAACATACAAACGAGGCCTCTTCGTTTGTGATTATGGCAATCTCCGGCGGATTTTTTATACCTTTACTTTTCGGGGCAGTTGCCGATCATTTCAGCTTGCAGGCATCATTAATAGTGGTGGTTATCCCTTTGCTGGCAACCTCGGCTTATGGATTTCTTTTTAAAAAGATTGCCGGGGAAATTAAAAATGAGTTTAATGAATAATTGTTTTTCACCCTTTCGGCTTCGCCAATTTTCTTTACGAAGGGAAAGAAATATTAACCTATTGTGTAATAAAAGTCATGTTTATTATCATTAGCACGTATAGAACGCTCTCCCCTCATTAGGGGAGATGCTGATAAGCAGAGGGGGTAAAAAAACATAAAAAAACAGATAATAAAATATACATAGAAATATCCACACTACATTCCAGCTAAAATTAAACTCCATGAAAACAATCAATCTTTTCACAATTCTGATTGCATTAATTATGTCAAATTGCAGTAACCAGCAAAAAAATGATTATACAGTAAAAATAGATGACAATGTTCGCGCTGAACAAATCAAAGAAATGAAGTGGGGCATGTTTGTCTGCTGGTCATTTAGTACCTTTTACGGAAGTGAGTGGACACCTACTCTTGATAAAGATGCTAGCTTCTTTAAAGCCACCGGATGTGACACAGATCAGTGGTGCAAAACTGCCAAAGATGCAGGTATGGGTTACATTCTTTTTCTTACAAAACACCACGATGGATTCTGTTTGTGGGATACGGAAACTACGGATAAAAAGGTAACAAATAGTCCGCTGGGAATTGATGTGCTTGCCAAACTCCGTAAATCATGCGATAAATACGGGATTAAACTGGCACTTTACTTTTCTGAAGGCGACTGGAACTGGCCTGGTGCTGTTGATGGTAAAGGCTGGAAAGCCGGAAGTAGTTATAATCCGGAATTGAAAAAAGCACAGTTAAAAGAACTCTGCACTCAATATGGCCCGATAGAATTCTTCTGGATGGACCATGCTGTTGGAGATGGCGGATTGTCACATACCGAAACTACTGCCTTTATTCATCAGTTTCAACCCAATTGTTTTGTGGGTTACAATCATGGAGAAGCTTCCGGGCGACTTTCATTGAGAGAACGTGGAAAACCGGGAAAGATTGGAGATGTGTCCACGACCAAATACAACAAAGATGCCGAAACCAATTACAAAAACTATCTGGTAGCGGAATTTACCTATCCGATTTTGCCAAAACATGAAGGTGGTGCCGACTGGTTTTACTCCCTGCCAAAACACGATACACTTTGTCATCCGGCGGAGAAATTATACCAGGATTATAAAGAAGCAGTGAAATACGGAAATATTTTTTCAATTGATATTGGGCCGGATTACGAAGGTAAAATCCGGGATATTGATGTTAAAACCCTTAAACGGGTTGGTGAAATGATTAAAGAAAGCAGGTAAAATTAAAAATCATTTTATTTTTTCTGGCAATATCTTTTGTAGGTTGCTTGCAACCCGAACCACCCGCACCATACAGGGCAATTCCAACCAAAGCTCAGCTAAAATGGCTTGAAATGGAATATTTTAGTTGATTTTGTGTTTTTTAGCAAGCGCTATTTATTATACTTTTCGTTGTATTTCCTGATAATGGCAAGATGTTCATCCTTTAGTGCATTTATGGTAAAGAAGGTAATGCCCCTTGCACCATTTTCATGTGCCTGGACAATCGCTTCTTCAAAATCTTCCATATTATCACCGTAATGCCCAACCAGAATTCCGGTAAAGAGATGCTTACCCTCTTTCATATCCCGAACACCTTCCTTTGTTGCAAAACCTACCCAGCCCATATTGCCATCATGATCCTTTTTATAGATCATCGGGAAAAAATAATCCAGGTTCCAGTGGCTCCAGTCCTGCCGGACATATTCCCTTGCCAGTTGCGGGAAAGGAAAAACTGCTGCAGAAGCGGCTGTACCTTCTTCATGACAAATCTCAATACATTCTTCTACCAGAGAGGTAATTGCATTCATACGGAATTGTTGCCAGGCAGGGTTTTCCACACGATCCTCCATATGTAAAGGATCAACTCCGAATATTTCTTTAAACTGTCTGCGTCCGTTTGGGTGGTATCCAAAATCGTACTCAGGGAGAATGCGGTCCTGAATCAGTTTTCCTCCTTTATAGGGATATTTCTTTTGCAGGTTATTTCCTAAAATTACGTCAACATAGCGAATGTAATCGAAATGCACCGATGCCAGGCCTTCAATTTTTGCCGTTTCCCTGACTCCCTTTTTGATGTATTCTCTGGCACCTTCCGAAAAGGGGCTTAAAAAACTATAGTATCCAACGTATGGATGAAAATCACGACAATTTTGACCCAGACTGTTTACCGCGTACCATTCAGGATGCTCTCTGCATTCTTTTCTCCCGCCTACGTTCATCATCCAGTGCCAGGCATGAATACGAATTCCGTATTCGGAACCCAGCTTTATGAGTTCAATAAGACTTTCTTTTCCTGCACCGGGTAATAAATCAGTGATTCCTGCATCGGCCCATTTTTTCAGGGTTTCCAGTTGTTCTGCCTCAGTTCCCTGCCTGGGGGCACCCCAACCGGAGAAATAAAACTTCTTTGTGTTATAAACCTTTGAAAAATCTTTCTTTAAAGGTTCTTTAGCCTGCAAAGACAGCATCAGTGTGGATGCAATCAGGATGGTAATAACTCTTTTCATAATAATTAGATTAAATGTCAAAATATAAACTCTATCTTACTTTCCAATACAAAAATTCTTAAAAATGTTCCCTAAAACCTCATCATTGGTGATCTGTCCGGTGATCTCTCCCAAATAATGCAATACCTCCCGGATATCCTGGGCCAGGAAGTCGGAACTCATGCCGGTATCCAGGCCGGTTACAGCCCGGTCAAGGGCTTCTTTAGCTTTGGAAAGTGCTTCAAAATGCCGGGTATTGCTTACGATCACATCCGGTTGGCTGGCTCCGTTTTCCCTGATAATCTTTGGTAGCAATTCATACAGGGTTTTAAGATTGTATTTGTTTTTAGCAGAAATACATAACAGGTGGTCTCTTTTATCCAGCTGCGGGAAATTCTTTTTTAATTTTCTTTCTGCCAGCTCTTTTTCAGTCAGAAAATCGACTTTGTTAAGTAAAACAACCAGTTTTTTGTCTGTTTTATCCATTCTTTTTTTGATTTTACCGATCAACCGGTTGATTTCAGCAATGGGCTGGTTAGCGTCGATAAGATAAAGAATGACATAAGCCTTATCGATTTTTTCGTAGGTTTTTTCAATCCCCAGGGTTTCAATGGTGTCTTTTGTTTTCCGGAGTCCTGCAGTATCAATCAGGCGGAAACGGAATTCATCTATCGTCAGAACGTCTTCGATTACATCACGGGTGGTTCCGGCAATATGAGAGACAATGGCTTTGTCTTCATTCAGCAAATAGTTCAGCAAAGTTGATTTCCCCACATTTGGTTTCCCTGTGATGGCCACGGGAACCCCGTTTTTAATTACATTCCCCTTTTGAAAAGAATCGATCAGGGATTGGGTAAGTTCCTTTATTTCATCAAGCAAAAGCACCAGCTCAGTCCGGTCGGCAAATTCCACATCTTCTTCTCCAAAATCCAGTTCCAACTCTATCATGGAAATAAAATGTAGCAATTTTTCACGAAGCCCCGCAATTTCCCTGGAAAAACCTCCCCGCATTTGCCGGATGGCCAGTTGATGTGAGCCTTTTGCATCGGAAGCAATAAGATCGGCTACCGCTTCCGCCTGGGAAAGATCCATTTTCCCATTCAAAAAGGCCCGCATGGTAAATTCTCCGGGTCCGGCATGTTGTGCCCCGTTTTTGATCAGCAGTTGCAATATCCTTTGCTGAATATACTCCGAGCCATGGCAGGATATCTCCACCAGGTCTTCACCGGTGTAGGAATGGGGAGACTTAAAAATACTAACAAGCACTTCATCAATGATCTCTGTTCCATCAGATAAAGTGCCATAATGAATGGTGTTAGCCTCCTGTTCTACCAGACTGATACTTTCCTTCCGGGATGAGAAAACCTTATCCGTTATGGTAAGTGCATCTTTTCCGGAAAGCCGTACGATGGCAATGGCTCCGTTTCCCGGAGGGGTAGATATAGCACAAATAGTGGATTCTTCAATCATTTCCGGAGGACAATTTTTAGCAAAGATATAAAATATTGCTGTTATTAAGAGCCTGAGATTCGATGGTGAGAAATCTGCTTCAATTAAAAGATTTCTAAGTCATACTTCCTTTGAAATGACAAATGGGATGTCATAATTTTTGACTTAACACAAGTAATTACCTTTGCATTACCATTTAATAACTATTGAATAACTATTGAATAACTATTGAATGACAATTGAATGACCACTGAATGACCACTGAATGACCACTGAATAACCACTGAATGACAATTTAATGACCAATAAAAACCATCGCATAACCCTCTTTATCATTACAGATTATCTAACTATTTAAATATTTTGGAATTCTTTAAAAATCATTCTTTGAAATCAATGATAAAAAATATACTTTTGGGGAAGTAAAAAAAACAGCAAAAATGAGCGTACTAATAAACAAAGATTCAAAAATTATTGTGCAGGGATTTACCGGCAGTGAGGGTACCTTCCATGCAACACAGATGATCGAATACGGTAGTAATGTTGTGGGTGGTGTAACCCCCGGGAAGGGCGGTCAGACACATCTGGGTAAACCAGTGTTCAACACAGTTGAAGATGCCGTGAAAGAAACAGGAGCTGATGTTTCCGTAATTTTTGTTCCACCCCCCTTTGCTGCGGATGCCATCATGGAAGCGGCGGATGCAGGAATCAAGGTAGTCGTTACCATTACGGAAGGAATTCCTACTTCAGACATGGTAAAAGTTAAGGAGTATTTGTCCGATAAAGACACGCGGATGGTGGGGCCTAACTGTCCCGGAGTGATCACGCCAGGTGAGGCCAAAGTAGGGATTATGCCTGGTTTTATTCATAAAAAAGGTGGAGTGGGAATCATTTCCCGATCAGGAACGCTTACTTATGAAGCAGTAGATCAGGTAACAAAATCCGGATTGGGACAATCTACCTGCATTGGGATTGGTGGTGACCCGATTATCGGGACCAGCACAAAGGAAGCTGTGCAGTTATTAATGGAAGATCCGGAAACAGACGGTATCATTATGATTGGTGAAATAGGTGGAAATATGGAAGCGGATGCTGCTTACTGGATTAAAGAGCATGGAACCAAACCTGTGGTTGGATTTATAGCCGGTAAAACCGCACCAAAAGGCCGGCGTATGGGGCATGCAGGAGCCATAATAGGAGGAAAAGCGGATACGGCTGCTGCAAAAATGGAAATTATGCGGGAATGCGGTATTCATGTAGTGGAATCTCCGGCAGACATTGGAAGTAAAATGGCAGAATTGCTGAAATAAAGAATAAAAAGAAAAGGCTCTCATTTGGGAGCCTTTTTTATTTCTTATTGCTGAGTACTTGGGTCAATTTTCAAATTAATACTGTAATGTCAGAATATATTGATATTATATAGTATTTTATTAATTTTCTATTCAGTGGCGGGTTTTTTTGTTTACTTTTTTCAGCTGAAGAAAAAAAGTAAATGGGGGTTTGGGGCGCATTGCCCCATTGATAAATGGTAAAACGCCTGATAATCTTGATAGAAATTGTATCTGAGAATTTTCTATGTATTAGATGTTTATGGAAAATGACTTTTATGGACAAAACAATAGATAAAGCAATTGAAGTTTTAAAAAAATCAAATCATACCACAGCTTTTACCGGAGCAGGAATCTCCGTGGAAAGCGGAATTCCTCCTTTTCGTGGTCCGGAAGGTTTATGGAGTAAATATGATCCGCAGGTACTGGATATCGACTATTTTCACAATCATCCATCTGAATCATGGAAGGTTATCAAAGAAATATTTTATGATTTTTTTGCCGGGGCAGCTCCGAATCCTGCACATAAAGCCCTTGCGGTAATGGAGAAAAATGGTCTTCTTTCAGCCATAATTACACAGAATATTGATAATCTCCATCAAAAAGCAGGAAGCAAGAAGGTGATTGAGTACCATGGAAATTCACAGAAACTGATATGTCCTCATTGCCAGAAACAGTTTACACCTGATGAAACAGATTTAAACAATTTACCACCGCTCTGTCCGGATGACAGGAATGTACTGAAACCTGATTTTGTTTTTTTTGGAGAACCTATCCCCGGTACAGCACATTTACTGTCATCAGAAGAAAGTCAGAATGCCGAAGTATTTCTGTTGATCGGGACTACAGGCGAGGTGATGCCGGCCGCCATGATTCCCGGGTTTGCCAAAGATAACGGGGCAACCATTATTGAAATTAATCCGGATGAATCTCATTATACAAACCAGATAACGGATATCTTTTTAAAAGGGAAAGCCGGTGAAATTTTATCGGAATTGCTGCGCAAATTACTTACGGATTGAAATCAGGGTTTTATAAATCCGGATTTTTTTATATTATTACAATTTATTAATAATAGATTAATCATTTAATGAAATAAAAAATGGGATTATTAGAAGGAAAAACAGCAATAGTTACCGGAGCAGCCAGGGGGATTGGCAGTTCCATCGCCAAAAGGTTTGCAAAAGAAGGGGCAAATGTGGCCATAACCGACCTTGTCGTAAATGAATCGGCAAACTCTGTGATACGTGAACTGGAATCTTATGGTGTGAAAGCCAAGGCCTATGCATCCGATGCAAGTAATTATGAGCAAACACAGGAGGTCGTAAAGCAAATTATTGAGGATTTTGGCCGGGTGGATATTCTTGTAAATAATGCGGGTATCACCAAAGATACTTTATTGATGCGAATGACTGAGGAGCAATGGGACTTAGTTATTAATGTGAACTTGAAATCGGTTTTCAACTTTACAAAAGCGGTTCAGACCAATATGCTTTCCAATCGTTCCGGATCTATCATTAACATGAGTTCAGTGGTGGGTGTTAGCGGAAATGCCGGTCAGGCCAATTATTCTGCCTCCAAAGCAGGAATGATCGGGTTTACAAAATCAGTTGCCAAAGAGATTGGAGCCAGAAGTGTGAGGTGCAATGCCATTGCTCCTGGATTTATTGAAACTGACATGACCGCCAGGCTGCCTGAGAATGTGAGAAAAGAGTGGGCAAAACAGATTCCCCTGAGGAGAGGAGGAACACCGGAGGATGTTGCAAATACTGCATTGTTCCTGGCATCAGACCTCTCTTCATATGTAACAGGTCAGGTAATTCACGTTTGTGGTGGAATGAATACCTGATGAAAGATAAACGGATTGTTTATTTATAAAAAAACTGTCGTATGACAGTTTTTTTTTACCGGAATTTAAAATATAGTCTCATTTTTTAATGACCAAATTGGCATTTTATTAAATTTACTGATTCAAAACATTTTGAATGGTTCGTCTGAAGAATATAATAGTTGTATTTTTGTTTTGTTCATTTTCATCGTGCAAAATGGCTTACATCGTGGTGGATGTGCCTCAGGATCCGGAATTGCCATTACCTTCTGATGCCAAAGATGTTGTATTGAATAATCGTCTCACAGATTCACTGAAGCTACATAACTATAAAAGGGATTTCGTTTTGAAAGGCAGTGGAAAGGATGAAGTTATATCCGTTGCCGCCATCAGGGTCATTAAGGGACTGGAAGATAATATTACAGAAGGCTACCGGTTTAATTTAAAAGGGGACTTTCTTCTTGCTACACTGGATAGTGGTTTAAGTATTCTTCAACCTCCTGTACCTGAAAAACCGGTGATTTCTCTTTGTGAAAAGACCGGTGCTGATGTGCTGGTATCACTGGAGTCTGTTGATTATAAAACATCGGTAAAATATGAATCCTTTATGGCAAAAGAGCCTGTAGATCCCAAAAAGATCTGGAGCAATACAATTACCTATGACAGACGACAAGTTGAATATTTTAATGCGAGAATGAAAGTAAATATTGAACTGGGCTGGCGGATTTATGAGGGGAAAACCGGAAAGATCATTTATCAGGGTTATCAGCGGGATTCTGTTTCATACGAAGTACAGGGAAGATCAAAAGAAGAAGCAAATAAGAAACTGCCTTCCGTTGTTACTGCTGTTGAAAAAGCCGGTTTTATTGCAGGAAGGGGCGTTATGAAAAGAATTTCTCCTGCTTATTCAACCGTGGAGCGGTATTATTATAAGAATGCGAATCCCGATTTTAGAAAGGCATACCAGCTTGTGAAATTCAGGAGATGGGAGGATGCTTCAAAATACTGGGAACCTTATCTAAATAGCAATAAGCTGAAGACAAAAGCAAAAGCGGCATACAACATGGCCCTGGTTGCTGAATTAAACGGTGACCTGAAACTGGCACATAGTTATATCAGGGATGCCTGTGAACTATGGCCTGATAAAAAAGAATTGGAGGCCTATCTTAAAGTAATTGAAGAACGACTGTTGAATAAGTATTAATCTGATTGCAATGAATCGCAGGTTTATATATTTATTTTTTCTGATTGCATTGACCTTGCCGGCTTGCGTAACAACTAAACAGCTGGCTCTAAAGGAGCTGACCATCCAGGTGCTGGAATCTCCTGATTCAATCCAAATAAAAAAGGGAACATATGTTTTTTTAAACCGGATTCCGGTAATGACAAAAAGCTTAGCAAAAGACTCCGTTAAAGCCGGGGTACTCGTGATTGATGTCTCATATTTTGAAGAGCTTGCATGGATAGCAGTTAACAGCTGCCTGGATGTTATGGAATTATCACCTATAATAGATAATGTGATCCTTGATACGGTTTCCCGGATTGAACTTTCAGGTGTCCTTTCCGAATCTGTTCCACCCCTGGATACCGGTTTTATCAGGAATATTACAAATCTCTACAAGGCAGATGGAGTGATTGCTCTTGAAGAGTTCCATTTATTTGACACGGTGGTTATTGATCCCTTATACGATAGCAGGTCTAAAGACTCTGTTATTTGGGCCTATTATGCAAGGGAGTATGTTTATCCCGGAACAAAATGGAGGGTCTATAATGCTATGGGAAAGTTGGTTTTGGGGTATTCTTCCACTGATACACTTGCCTGGGAAGCGGTGGGAGATACGAAGATTGAGGCGGAAAGCCAGCTATTTCCTGAAGAACAGGTATTGCATACTGCAATGAAAAGAAACGGCAGGGATTTTGGAAAAAGCAACCTTCCTTATTGGATAAATGTAAAAAGAGTGTACTATACATCAGGCTCAGAAGAAATGAAAGCAGCCTCTAAGTTGGTGGATAGCGGAGACTGGCTTGGAGCTGCGGAGATATGGAAAACCCTGATCGGCTCAGAAGATAATAAACTGGCCTCCCATGCTGCATTTAACATGGCCATCGTAAGTGAAATAAATGATAACCTGAATATGGCCCTGGTTTGGATAAATAAGGCATGGTCACTGGAAAGGAGTGATCTGAACAGGAGGTATGGCATGATTTTACGGAAAAGGTTAAGAGAAAAATCAAATATTGCCAAACAAATTCAAAATCCATAAAAGAAAATGTTTTTTGGATAAATTTTAGAAGTTGGAACTTTCTACTTTCGGTCTTCTGCCATTAATCTCCTGACAGTTACTTGCAAGCCAACTATATATGTTGTAAAGCATAAATACTGAAAGGGATTTTGCATAATTTGGTGTGATTATTGCAGTAATACTGGTTAGCAATCAATTCAAAGAATTGTGTATTTCGTTTATTTTTCTGTTCATAAGCCGCGTGACTTCATTCATTAAGGGTCTGCACAGGACGTTATCCTGATGCAGTGTCACAAGAATATTCTATATTTTACAAACATTAAATTTTAGATTATGAAAAAGATATTGCAAATATTTTATTTGTTTCTTACCGTAATTACGGTAATTATAACAAGTTGCAGGAAAGAACCTGTAAATTCGGTAACCGAACTTACAATTGACGGGAAACAGAAAGTCATAACTGTGGAAGAAAACGGTATTGGAATAGAATTCTGCCTGCTGAATGAAAAGGGTGAACCGGCTACGGTTTTTAACGAAGGCGAAAGCTTTAAATTTCACCTTGTAATTAAAAACAATGTTAAACCGGATACAGCTATGTATATTGTTAGTGATTTTTTAAAAAATCCAAATCTTTTTTGCGTTTTTAGTAGTAATGGTGAAATGACAGGAGAACCTGTTAAATGGTATGGTATGAACAAAGTATCTGATGCTATAAATCAAATAAAACTAGGAGAGGAATGGGTTTTGGATATTCCCTGGTTTGAAACCAGAGGTACGGAAGATCCTTTTGATGCTGATAATCTTATACGTGTTCTTCAGCATTATTTCATGGGTCTTAACCAGCAACCATTATCAAAGGGTAAGTATTTTTCAGAATTTACACAACAGTTTTGCCTTAGAAAATATCTTCCGCATCCACAAAGCGAATTTGTGTGTACAGATACATTAAAATTAAAAATCAATTTTGAAATAAAATAAACCTATAATGCTAATTGTTATGAAAAAAAGAACTATCTATCTATCTATCTATCTATCTATCTATCTATCTATCTGCTCTTAGCTGTAAATTTAACAGCACAGGTACCCTCCTATATTTATTCTGAGAA
>JANTGF010000117.1 GCA_024763075.1 Bacteroidales bacterium
TACAAGACTTACACCATATATATGGACAGCATTGGTGCAGAAAATACCTCTAACATTATCAATGAAAAAAGGGTTGCATTCGAATCAGAGAATCAGAAAAAAAAGATTCAGATTCTCAAAAAAGATCAGGAATATAGCCAGCTCAGGATACAAAAACAAAAGTACCTGGGCATTTTTCTTATTGTACTTGCAGGAATCGCTTTTTCAACAATTCTTCTTTCCAATATTGTTTTCCAGATGAAATCAGAGACAAGCATGTTGATTAAAGAAAAGAATATTGAATTGTTTTATGCAAATAAGATCCTGGCACAATCAAAAGATGAATTAAGAAGACTCAACCAGGCTAAAAACAGATTTCTATCTATAATTGCCCATGATTTGATCTCCCCTTTTGGTGCATTTATTCAACTTTCAAAAATTTTGGTAGAGAAAATTGACGCATTGGATGAGAATGAAATCAAAGAATACTCAGAATTGATTTACAAATCGGCAAGCAACATATTTAATCTGATTGAAAATTTACTACAATGGTCCAGGGCACAGTCTGGTAAACTGAATTACAATCCTGAGTTGCTAACCTTAGCCAGTATTTTTAATTCGGTGATTCAGGTTTACAAACCTCTTGCAGATAAAAAAAATATTAAGATCATTTCAAACATAGAAAAGTACCTGAAAGCTTATGCAGACCCGGATATTTTATCTACAGTCTTAAGAAATCTTCTCAGTAATGCAATAAAATTTACACCTGAGAATGGAATCATTACGCTTACGGCCAAAACTTCCGGAAAAATGATTGAGATATATATTTCAGATACTGGTGTAGGTATGAAGAAGGAAGAAGTTAATAAACTTTTTCAACTTGATAATAATTTCTCGAAACAAGGAACAAACGGAGAAACGGGAAACGGACTGGGTTTAATTCTTTGCAAAGAATTTGTTGAAACCCTGGGTGGAACCATAGGTGTCCAAAGCTCTCAAAATGCAGGTAGTACATTCTGGTTTAGTTTACCCGGTATCCCTTCACCATTCCAAACAAAAAAATTGTGAAAATCAGTACCAAATATATTATCCTTTTAGCTTTCACTATTATTTTAAGTGGGGGTAAGCTGTTAGCACAATCCAGAATTGACAGTTTGCTCAATATTCTGAACTCATCTTCCATACCATTAAAAAGAGTTATATTAAATGAACTCATTGATGAATATCAAACCATCTCCTTAGGCCAGAGTCTGGAATATGGGAATGAAGCACTTAACCTGGCCAAAAAAAACAATAATGATAAATGGATCATTGATTCTTATCTAAAAATCGGACAGATTTATCTGGAAACAAAAATGATTGACGAAGCACTTGATTATTATAAAAAAGCAGAAGTTTTATCAAATAAGATTGATGATAGTTTATACATCTCAAGATCTACTCATTCTCTGGGAGTTGCAACGTTTTACAAGGGTGATACGGCATCCAGCTTCAATTATTTAAAAAAATCCATCAGTTATATTAATCCAAAACGTTATACCCACGATGCCGGAGGAGTTTGTAAAGACATGGCAGATTTTTATTTCAATACCCAAAATTTCAATGAAGCTTATAAGTATTATAAAAATAGCTTGAAGTACTACGAACAATCTTCCGACTATAAAAACCAGGTTGTAGTCCTTTGCAATATTGCTGCTACAAAGGCTAAAACGAATTATTTTTATGATGCCCGGATTTTATATTTAAGAGCATTGGATATAAGTGAAGAGCATGAATTGCCTTATTACAAATCCTACATCGCTCTTAAGATTGCTGAAATACTTTTTAAAAATGAAAACAATGCCGACCTTGCAATTAGCCATTTAAGTGAAGCTTTAAAAATTGCAGTTGAGCAGGGTTCCCTTGAGTTACAAGTGGAGGTTCACCAACTGCTGTCTGAGATTTATGAAAGTAAAAACAGATATAGTAAAGCCCTGAATTACCGGATTTTATTTTATAACATGAAAGACTCTCTCCTAAAAAGACGGGCACAGGATTTCATTACATTTCTGGATATGAAGTATGACCTGGATAAATATAAAAATGAAATAAATTTATTAAGCTCAAAATACGAGGTAAGTCAGAAAGAATTGGAGAAACAGGACAGACTTCGGAAATTTGTTATAATTGCGCTTATACTTTTTACCATTATGGGATTTACCAGTTTTGGTTTTTACCTGTACAAGAAAAAAATGTTACGAATTTTAAATGAGAAAAAAAAGGCCCTTGAACGCTCCAATAAAACCTTATCGGAATCCAAAGAAAAACTTAACAGACTCAATGAAACCAAGAATAAAATATTTTCGGTTTTAGCACACGATCTGATTAATCCATTTAACGCTTTGCTGGGTTTTGCGACCTTACTTAAAGAAGAATCCCAGTACCTTAACAAAAAAGAAATTAAACAATACGGTGAGGTAATTTACCGAACAGCTACAAATTTACTTCAGTTACTTGAAAATCTTTTGCAATGGAGTAAAAGTCAAACAGGACAAATTGTTGTAAATAAAAAAATTACGGATATCAATAAATTGATAAAAAAGGTATTGTCAATTACCAAAATTCTTTCTGACAAAAAAAACCTTCATCTGGAGACTCATTTAACCCCGGATTGTAAATGTTTTATTGATGAAGACCTGATAAGCTCAGCCCTTAGAAATATTGTTCAAAATGCCATTAAATTCACACCTGAAGGGAAGAAAATCACCATAGTCACAACTTGTAATCAGTATGAAACCACTATCAAAATAGAGGATACCGGCACAGGTATTAGCAATGAAGATCAGAAAAAACTTTTCCAGACAGAAACACATTTTACAACTACCGGAACCGAAAATGAAGTTGGAACAGGTCTGGGTTTAATCATAACCCGGGAATTCATCAAACTGAATGGTGGAAAACTGGTTTTGAAAAGCCAGCTTGGTAAAGGAAGTACATTTATGCTTACCCTCCCTGTAAAAAGAACAAATCAAACCAAAATGAATTAACACCAAAAATATTTATCAGAAGCACAAATGATGGCAAAAAAAAATGAAATAAGCTACAATGAGGCTTTCCATGAAATGGAAATAATACTGGAAAAAATTGAAAATGAAGAGCTCGATATTGATCAGTTATCCAGCAGTCTGAAAAGAGTTTCCCACCTTATGAAGCTGTGTAAAGGCAAACTCAGAAAAACAGAAGCAGAGGTAGAGAAAATTCTTAAAGAAATGGATGAGGATTAATCTGAATTTTCCATATAATAAAAACATCTTACTTCTTTTTTGTTTTAAGACTGTAAGGTTTAATCATATGTTCGGGTGAAAGCAGCAAATCCAATTCTTTTTTGGTAAGCAATTTCTTTTTCAAAACCAGCTGATATACACCTTGGTTAGTTTCCAGTGCTTCCTTGGCAAGACTCGAGCTTGTTTCATAGCCCAGTACAGGGTTTAATGCTGTAATGATCCCTATGCTGTTTTCTACCATTTCCTTGCAATGTTCAACATTGGCTGTAATACCTGTCACACATTTCGTCCTCAAAATGGAAATACCATTTTTTAACATCTCTATAGACTCAAAAAGACTTTGTACAATAACCGGCTCCATAACATTTAATTCAAGCTGACCTGCTTCAGCAGCCATACTAACTGTCAGGTCATTACCTATTACTTTGAAAGCAATTTGATTTACTACTTCAGGGATAACAGGATTCACTTTACCCGGCATAATAGAAGAACCCGGCTGTACGGGAGGTAAATTTATCTCATTCAGACCTGTTCGTGGTCCTGACGACAATAATCTTAAATCATTGGATATCTTCGATAGCTTAATAGCCAGGCGCTTTATTGCTGAAGAATACATAACAAAGGAACCTGTATCCTGAGTTGCTTCCACCAGATTCCGGGCATTTTTCACGGGTAGTTTTGATATTCTTCTAAGGTGTTGAATTACTTTTTTTGAATACTTCGGGTCAGCATTGATCCCTGTACCGATTGCCGTTCCACCCATATTCACTTCCAAAAATAATTTGGCATTTTCCTCAAGCCTGGTTACTTCTTCATCCAGAGTTGTCGCATATGCTTCAAATGATTGTCCTAAAGTCATTGGAACTGCATCCTGTAACTGGGTCCTTCCCATTTTAATTACATTTGCAAACTCCTTTGCTTTCTTTCTAAAAGCTCCTATAAGCTTCTCAATATCTACCAATAAGGAATCATTACTACTGATCAGCGCCAGTTTAATTGCAGTTGGATATGCATCATTTGTTGATTGGGAAAGATTTACATGATTATTGGGATGACAGTACTTATACTGACCTTTTTCATATCCCATAATTTCAAGCGCCCTGTTGGCAATCACTTCATTTGCATTCATATTGGTTGATGTCCCAGCACCACCCTGTATCATATCAACCACAAAATGAAACTGATACCGGCCACTTAAAATCTCATCACAAGCCTGAATAATTGCTTTATACACATTCTCCTTTAGCAAGCCCAGTTCAAAATTAGCATATGCAGCAGATTTTTTAACAATTACAAGGGCATTAATCAGTCTTGGATAAAAATTCAGGGTAACTCCGGAAATATTAAAATTTTCAATGGCCCTGATGGTCTGGATTCCATAATAATACTCATAAGGTACATCTCTTTCTCCCAACAAATCATGTTCTTTTCTCACCCTTGCCGATTCATACTGTGCAGTAGTGTTCATTATACGGAAGTTGGCATATCTCATCCGTCGCGAAATAACCCTTACAATATTTGAAAATATGGTTACCGCCTGAGGCCCGTTTCCCTTAAAATAGGATTTTTCAAGGATTAAAACCATTGTAGGAGTAACTACCCGTGCACAAGTATAATGCCGGCTGGTTTCATTCCATGATCCTTCACCCAGAAAATCACCATGCGTAAAAACAGCAAGCCTTTTTTCCTGGCCACTGGAAGTAGTTTTAAACAACTCAACTTCACCTTCGTAAATAATAAATATATTCTTCCTCGGTTGATTTTCCTTAAACAGAAACTCCCCGGGTTCATATTTCTTTTCAATTAAACTTTCAGCAACAGACTTAAGTTCATCAAACTTCAGACCGTAGAAAAGATCAATTCTTTTTAAGAAATTAAGTAATTTAGATTTATCCATGTGTTTTGGTATTTAACTTCCGTTGAAAATGCTCATACAATTAAAGTACGAAATTAACAAAACTAAAACAGAAAAGTTCAGTTTTCAATCAAAATAATTTACTGATTAGCAATCACTTTCCCTTTTAAGCTGACCTCTATTCAAGTCCTGATTATTAATGAATGTGCTATTCATTCTATTTGGAGATTAATTAACAGAAATATATTTTTCCATCAGGTTAAGTAAATCCAAAGGTTTAATTGGTTTTGATATATAATCATTACAACCGGCCTGAATTGACTTCTCCTTATCCCTGCTCATCGCAAATGCAGTTTGAGCAATAACAGGAACATCCGGTTTTATTTTTTTCATTTCCCTTGTAGTTTCATAACCATCCATCTCAGGTATTTGTATATCCATCAGTACCAGATGAATATTCTGATGCTTTTTAAACATTTCCAGAGCAGATTTGCCATTATCAGTCCAAAGAATATTCACTTTTGTTTTTGAAAGAACTGCTTTTATAAATTCAAAATTAGATATGTTATCTTCAACAACAAGAATATTTTTATCCTGCCAGTCAAAAAGATCTTTTTTGTTATTATTTTCCGGTTCAGGAGTAAAATCATTTCCTGAAACCGGCCGGTAGGCAATGGTAAACCTGAACTCAGATCCTTTGCCCGCCTCAGATTCAACCCAAATACGACCTCCCAAAAGTTCTACCAGACTCCGGGATACAGATAAACCCAATCCCGTACCTTCATATTTTCTGACAGATGAGCCGTCAAGTTGACGAAATCTTTCAAAAATGGTATCCAGATGATCTTTTTCCATCCCAATGCCCGTATCTTTAACATAAAATTCCATTTCATTATTCGCATTAAGCTTACCGCCCCAGGCAATTATGCCTTCATCTGTAAACTTGAATGCATTTCCCAATAAGTTGGTCAGTATCTGCCTCAGCCGGAACTCATCCGTATTAACAACAAGGTCTTTGGAAAATTCATAATCCAGAATTAATCTCAGATTCTTTCCTGATTTTTGAATCTCTTCTGAATAATACATCTGAAGTTCCTTCATAATAACCGAAGGCTGGCAGGCTTCCTCCACAATTTTAGTCTGACCTGATTCAATTTTTGCCAGGTCAATAATGTCATCAATTAAATTTGATAAAGTTTTGCAACTGGTATTGATAATATTAAAATACTCATCTCTTTCCTGCCCCTGAACATTTGAGGTCCGAAGTAATTCTGAGAAGCCAACAATGGCATTCATCGGAGTACGGATCTCATGGGACATATTGGCAAGAAAAGCTGTTTTCAGGGTATCAGATTCTTCAGCTTTTTGTTTTGCATTTCTGAGTTTTTGCTCTGTCTCCTTTTGCTCCGTAATGTCTTCCTTTATAGCCACAAAATGTGTCACCTTACCTTTATCGTTTTTAACCCCGGAAATAGAAGCAAGCTCCCAGTATAGATCTCCGTTTTTTTTCCTATTCAGCAGCTCTCCTGTCCACTCACCTCCGGAAGTAATTGATCCCCAAAGTTTTTCATAAACTTCTTTGGGCGTTTTACCTGATTTCAGAATAGATGGATCTTTCCCGTATGCTTCCTCAAAAGAATAACCTGTAATTTCTGAAAACTTAGGATTTACGTATTCGATTTTACCCTTTGTATCTGTAATTACAATACTTGCCGGAGAGTGTGAAATAGCCTGTAACAAGACCTTTACCTGATTATCCAGATAAACTCTTTCCGTAAGGTCAATGAGTGCCACCAGTACAATATCCCAGCTTTCTTCCCTGCCTGGTAGAATCGCGGACTTAAATATTGCAATTTTTTCTTCACCAGTACTATCCTTAAAGGAAACTTCCTCTTCAAAAACCAAATCAAAACCTAAGAAACCTTTTACCATCCTACCCCTTGTGGAAAATATACCATCATTTTCTGAACATGTATAAAAAGATTCCATTTCTTGGATATCCTTCACATTAAAAAAACGGAGAGCTGATTGATTACAATAAGAGATTTTGGCTTTTGTACAACATTCCTGTAACTTCTCCGGAAATTTCTCAAAATATATACCGATTGGCTCATTACTACCTTTTTGGAATCTGTCAATGCATTTTTTAACCTCTGAAAGATCTTCCCTGATGATAGGAAAAGGCAAATATTCCAACATTGATTGCAATTGTATTTCTCTCTCTATTAATTCATTCTCATATTTTTTCTTTGAACTAATATCCTTAATAAAATACCAATAGCCCATTAAAGAGTCCGTTCCGTTATCTTTAAGATATGACTGAACTTCAACCGGGATAAGTCCTTTTGAATGGGTGACAAGTTCAGCCTCAAAAGTTTCTGAGAACCCTTTTTTCTGAACAATTTCATTTCTTCTTTTCGTATCTTCATCAGCCCAGCCTTCAGGAAACATATTAAAAAGATTCATTTTTAAGAGTTCTCCTTCACCAAACCCTGTAAGATCCATGAGGGCCTTGTTAAACTCCATTATATTTCCATCAATATCCGTAGCTATTACAGACTCCAGCATTTTTTCATGGAGTTCTCTGAACTTTTTCTCGGATTCTACCAGGTCAGTCACAGCCCTTTGGTAATCTGTAATATCCGAGCATGTCATTAAAAGTTTTTTATCTTCCGGCTCACTATTGATCAATACCAGGCCAACTCTTAAAGTCCGGTATTCGCCATCAATCCTGATAATCCTTAGAGTGAAAGGTTCAATAACATCCGTTTTACCTGAAAAAATATCTTTCAGCGTTGCCATACCCATTGCCCGCACCTCCTGTTTAAGCAGATCAATTTCATCAATGGTTTTTCCAATAAAATAATCCTCCTTATATCCGGTAATTGAAAGAATTGCAGCATTTACCTCAATTATACGGCTATTGTTGTCGAATATAATAATCCCGTTAGGAGAAGAATGGACGACTCCCCTGTATTTAGCTTCAGACTCCCGAAGTGTTTCCTGATATTTTATTTTTTCTGTTACTTCCCAAACGAAATAAAAAATTGCAGGTTTCCCTTTCCAGTCTATCGGATACCCTATAACCTCCAGCCAAATAAGCTTCCCTGCTTTAGAAACAATTCTAAAGTTAAACTTTTCAGAAAAAGATATTCCAGAAATCCGTTTTTTATACCTTTCAGCAACCTTCTTTCTGTCTTCAGGATGAACATACTCAATAAAGGGAGTGTTTGCAATTTCTTGCTCAGGTTCCTCGAGGAAATTAATTATTTGCGGATCAAAATACTTAAGTGCTCCATCCTGAACAATAACAAAACCTTCCGATCCGTTTTTTATAATTAATTCGCGGTATTCTTTTCTGACTCTTGAATATGCCTGTTCAGTTAATAAAAAAGTGCCGGTATTCTTTAGCATCAGAAAATTCGTAAAAATCACCTGAAGCCTTTGTGGGTTATTTAGAGAAACAATATCCCAGATTCCCGGAATAATCCTGTTCTTTTCTTCTGGGAATCCCTCCTGATCAGAGTAAAGAATTACAGGAATAAAAATCTCATTCTGTTTAAAAGAAGAAATGAAAGATTCCCAATATTCCTTTCTATAGTAATCAACCAGTACGAGATCTGGTTTTTTATCGAAAATCCCTTTTATAAAATCCGCTTCATTCTCACAGAAATGTAAGTCGAAATCAGGTGATTCTGACTCAATTAATAATCTCAATTGGTCTTTTCTTCCCAGATCTTTTTCTACAGCAAGAAGAAATAATTTATTTTCCATACTTTGAACAAATATCTGGAACTATCTTTTAATACAATTTTACATTCAGTCCGGAGTTAAAAAACATCACTAAAGTTCTAATTCAGGCAGCTTTAACAATTATTTATGGTAAACAACAAAAATGAAGTGTCTTTAATTAACTGATATATTGTTTATTAATTTCAAGTACCAGTAGATCTCTAAACTCCATAAAAGTAGTAAAAAAAAGTGAATATTAAATCCATGAAATAATACAAACATATCTTAAAATACTGTTTGTTTATATATGGTAAAAAAGATTTATCCCGAAAAAGTTCAATTGATCCCCGATTATCATCCACAAATTTTAAGACATAAGTATGAAATTCTAAAAACAAGAAACCAGGGAAATTCCCTGGTTTCATGCTTCATACCCTAAAAAAAATTAACCTAAAATTTTACGAAAAACCTACTAAAGTTAATCAACCTATGATAAATTAAATTAACTTCCGATAAATTAAACGCAACAAAAATAAATTTGTTGTGATAAATGTACGATTTTTCTTCAATACCAGCAAATAATTATTGAATAATTTTCAGAAATTTTTGAATTTTATCTTCATTCCAAATAAAAAATGGATTCCTGCCTGTGGAAAATAGCCATCCATATACTTCTCAACATCCTGATAATAATACCTGTATATCCAGGCATTTGTTTCATAAGAAGTATTTGAAAAATTATTCAGTAAAAAATTAAATCCAATTTCAGGTATGATCCTGGTGTAAATGTTATACTGAACAGAAAAATCATGAACCAAATAAGGGTGTAATATCCTTGAATTGCTGGATGTATTATCAATAAACTGTTTCCCTACATACTTTGATATAACGGCCATCCTCAGGTTTTTTACAGGTTCCCACGAAACTGAATTACCCGCAACTACAGATGGTGAAAAGGACAAGTCGGTAACACCTAAATATTCAGATCTTTGAGACCAGGTATCCCAGTCATCAACATACCCGGTAAAATTCAGGATCTTATTACGGCTGAGGGTAATGTTAAACTCCCAGTCAAGGTTTTTTAATATCTTATATCCTGTAATAAGTTCCAGGCCTAATCTGTAACTTTGATCCACATTTGTCATTACCGGAGCTCCTACATCATTGATCTCTCCGGTAAGTACCAGCTGGTTATTATAATCCATAAAATAAACATTTGCTTTCAGGGCAAACTTCCCTGAGTTAAAACCATAACCCAGTTCATAATCAACGAGTGTTTCATAAGTCGGAGCAGGCCTTCCGGGGTTTGCATCTACCAGGTTCGAACGGTTTGGTTCCCGGTTGGCAACAGAAACCGAAAAATAGGTTTTATGCCCGGATGCAAAATTATAGTTAAGTCCGAATTTAGGGTTAAAAAAGAGATAATTATGGTCCTGTGTCAAATCCCTCAAATCATCATCGATTCCATCTATGTTATACCATAACCTGCGTAATTGCAGGTCTCCAAAAATACTTAATTCGGAACTTAGTTGCCACCCGGCTTTTCCATAAATGTTAAAATCTGTTTTAATACCCTGACTCCTGTACCATTCATGCTGATAATTCCCTTTCTCAGCCGCCTGAGTCCAGATTACTTTCCCAAAATGATTTCCCCAATACTTATTTAAAGCACCACCAAAAGTAAAATTCCAATTGTTTTTGCGGTAATTCAGGGAATATGTAATTCCATATAAATCATTATCCAGCCACTTTTGCCGTATCATATCGGTTTCTCTGATCGTGTCATTTCCTATGACAACATCATCCATTCCATAATCTCCAAATTCCTGATTTTCTTTATATTGCTCGTAATAGCCTTCTCCTTTTGTGTAATGAAAAGCAAGATTCAAAAACAGATCATGTCCGAATTCCTTTGAGTAAAATACCTGCAGGTGGTTTTGTCGATAGTTATCCGTTTCATTATCATAATACCGGGTTACACCATCTTGATCAGTATATTGACCAATTCCGTTGTAAGTACGGTTGGTATCCAGAATATAACCGGGAACCCCGTCCCATGCCTGGTAAGTTCTTTCCTTTCCGGACAAAAACATTACCTTTAAAATACTTTTGTAACCATACCATGCTCCCGAAAGACTAAAAGATGACAAATCAGCAAATGCCCTGTTAATAAAACCATCTGAATTCACTTTTGAAAACCTTCCGCTAAAACTGACCTTGTTATTAATCAATCCTGTTCCGAATAAGATATTATTTTTAAAAGTACGGAATGAACCGGCGGATGAATTGATCTCTGCATATGGCTTCTTTTTGAGATTAAAGGTCTGCAAATTTACAGAGGCCCCAAAAGCTCCGGCCCCATTTGTGGATGTTCCTACCCCCCGTTGAATCTGAATATTCTTTACACCGGAAGCAAAATCAGGTAAGTCAACCCACCAGGTACCATGAGATTCCGGGTCATTCAGGGGAAT
>JANTGF010000118.1 GCA_024763075.1 Bacteroidales bacterium
GTACTGTCATGACTCAATCCATTCCTGATTCCTTTCAAGCTGTACCCTATGTCTTCCCTGCATTTCTCAAATGTACGAAATAAATTTAAAAATTAAAAAATATCCCATTCAATTTTTTATTAAAATTCAGAACTAATAATCAAAACTCCTTAATTAATTAATTAATTAATTAATTTACAGCCAACTAACTAGATCAATGGTGATCCGGCTAATAAAACGTTTCTATGTCATTTAGAATGAATTTTAATAATACTTTCTATTATTTATTAAACAGACTTTAATCCCTCCTTATCATTAAGAAAATATTGAAGATGAAAGAAAATACTCCTTTAAATAAAATTGGAATAAAAGCTGTCAATTTGTTTCAGAGATCTACAACTTTGCCCACCCTTCAACAAGCTTGGAGTGATAATTATTTTTGGTTTTAGGAACAATATAAACCAGAGAAACTATAGAAACTCAATACATATTCCCTTATTAAGGCCCCAATTAGTATTTCACTGCATATTTAAAACTTGTAAAACCCAGCCCCCCATCAATGCCAATACCCTGTATTATACCTATTTTTGGAGTTTTTACATCTCCGTTATAAAAGGTAACAACTGCTTCACCATTTTCATCAGTGGTTATCATCGGGTTCCAGTAAAGGGTTGTTCTGACATCCGGAGAAACCATTTGTCTGGATTCCGGAGTATCGTAAACAGGATTGTAAAATTCAAGGATATCATCGTAATCACGAAAAGCTGCCAGCCCTTTAGCAGCAGGATCCGGTTTTGCCGGTGGTTTTTCATTACCCTTATAAGTAGTTACATAGACAACTCCTCCATTCCCCTGCTTTCCATAATAAAAATAAGCTTTCTTTCCATCAAGAACACCAATATCCTTAATCTGATCAATTTGAATATAATCCAGATCGTGATAATTTGTTCCTACAATGACGTTGTTTAACACAAACAGCATCGGACTTTGGGGTGGCCGGCCACCTTCTGCCGGAGCCGCTTCATTTGGGCTACCACTCATAAAATCATCGAAATTTGCAGGGCTGCCTCCGGTTGGCGTAAAAGATTCCCTTCCCCGCGTATCAAAAATCTGGCCGGCATCATAATTTATGATTATATTAGGTTTGACCTGCCTGACCAATCCTCCAAAGTCACTGGATTCAGTAAGGTCAGCACCTTTCGAAGTCTCCCCGAATCTTTTGATCATTTTTGAAACAGGTCCGAATTCCACGTCACTTTCCTGTATTCTGGCTTTTCCGGTGATCACCACCTCCGGGATCAGAATATCATCTCCAATATAAACTTCCTTATCAGAATAAAACCCGGGGGAAATCTCAGGAAAAAAACGATAGTATCTCTTTTCAACCTGCTCTGCTGAAAGAGAGATACCGGCAATCCGTAATTTATTACTGAGGGAATCAGAAGGTTCGGGAAAAATGTCAAGTCTGACATTTTTCCCTCCTTTATCTCTTGTTGCCCGGATGATCATTTTATTGTGAGTGAAGTCTTCAAAAACCGGAAGAATATTAAATACACCACTCTCATTTGTATTGATTTTTGTAATATCATAGCCACCTGTTCCCCAGTTCAGGATATTAATGGTAGCATTTGGTACTCCTTTTTTTGTAACTGTCTTAATGACTCTGCCGGAAATGATGTCGTAGTTTACCGGATCAGGTAATTCGTCAATATTTCCATTCAGGTATTTGTCCCATGCATAACGCCTCCATCCCTGGGTTAACAAAACATAATCAAGATTCTTTCGGGCATCCGGATTGTTTTTATCAAAATAATACTCGGGATTGAACAGCCTGCCTTTAATTCCGGACTCCAGTATTAAATCAGAGATCAAATTAGACCGGGGCAAACGATTATTGTAAACCAGTAAAGAATCCGTAACCGAAAAAGAAAGATTGGTCACAACCGGATTACCATCTGCATCCGACACCCTTATTTTCAAGGCGACTTTATCCCTGGGCTGATAAACGGATTTCACTCCATCAACACGAACGTGAAGAAGCTGGTCTTTGTCAACATAAACCAGCCTTTCTGCTACCGGTTTATACGTTTTGTCAAACAAAGTTATCCGGGCAATTCCCTGAGGCAAATCCTTTAATGGTATTTTCACCTCGGTATTAGCCTTCACTTTTCCCTGAACCGACCAATAAATCAGCCCCCTTACTTTTACCGTCAGATAGATCAGTTCTTTGTCAGGAAAAGAAGACAAAACTTTCATTTCAATATTTTCATTGGTAACCCGGCTTTTATTCAATACAAAACCGGTTTTTTTTGCCATTGGAAGCTGGTAAACCTTTTGAATACCAGCAGGGCTGGTAATCCTTGCAGAATATGACTGACCGGCCAGGGGCATCATGAAAAAAGCCCCCATCCCGTGATGGGTACTAGTAATCTGTTTGATGATTTTCCCGTCCTGATTCAGGATATCAGCTTTTATGTCAACGGGATATCCATTCTCATCCACGGCTTTAAAACCAACCTGAGACCGCAGATCGTTCACAAGATCGCCCCCTTCAGGAAAAAAACCAAGATCTATATCTGCCATATTTGTGGGAACTACGACGAGTACTTCATTAATCTGATCTTCATTCTTTTTACTAATACGAAAAGTTGGCTGGGAGAAATTCTTTTCCCTGGGAAAAACAAAACTCACCGCTCCCTCTCCTTTTTTGTCTGTACTGGCAACTCCACGTTTATAGGATTTGTCTGTACTTACCTCATATCTGAAATCAACATCCGGCAAGGGAGAACCTGTATCCAAAGAAGTTTTTACCCTGACGGTTACATTTTCTCCGGGCCTGTAAAAAGGTTTATCAAATTCAACTACAAAGCGGAAATCATTTGGGTTCACTTTTACGATCTGTAATTCTTTCTGATAGACATTATCATAACTGAAATTTTTCATCCAGCTTGAATAAGCCAGGAGCTTGTAATATCCTTCTATTTCAGGTAACTCAATTTGTCCTATTGCCTTCCCCTGAATTACAACAAACCGGCTTTTTCTTACTTCTTCACCTTCTTCATTAATTAAATAAACTTCAACTGTATTGCTTGAAAAGGAAAATTTATTTGAAGAATAGTCAACAATATATGCTTTAAACCAAAGTGTATCACCTGGTAAGTATGAAGTTTTATCCGTATGAAGTGAAATTCGCTCCGGATGAAATTTGTTATTGTATTTTATATGCTTTACAATCAAATCACTTGTAAAGTCATTTACCTTGTTACTCCCCAGCGCAAAAACAATCAAGCCTGCAAGAATAAAGAGCCAGTTTTGGAAGTTTCTCATTTTTTTAATGTATAACTTATTATATTAAAATGCAATATGCACAAAAATTGTACCAATAAAAAACTAAAAACCCCGGAATAAAACCGGGGTTTTTATAAAACTAATAAGTGAAGTAAATTACTCTACGGTAACATCTTCGATATTCTTTGACAAACCATTTCCATTGGAAAGTCTGAATTCAAAAGAAAGTTGTTGACCGGATGAGCCATGATCTGAAATAAGCACACTGTCTTTTTTCATATCCCATGATCCACCAATGTCAACTCTGTCGCCACCATCTACTCCAACTTTTATTACCACACTGTTTGGCAAAGTAACTCCGTCTAAAACTTCATAGACAAGATAACCACTGCCATTGTTGGTAATTGTAACAGGATCTTCAACCTTAAAAGTAATTTTCCGGCTTTCACGTACATTATCCTGCTCATTTACCCATGTCCAGAAATAAAGATTCACATCTCCCTGGTTCATCCCAAGCTGATCCCTGGTAACGGTAAACGTTCCGGTTCCACCTGAAAAACTTACTGTACCCAGGTCTTCTTCTGTATCACCATGGATATTCTTAGCAACATTAAGACTGGATATACTTTCTTCAGTCGTCAGTGTAATTGTTGCAGTAAGCTCCGGATCAAGTGCATACATAGATGTCACATCAGCTGATACTGCAAAATCAATAGGCTCATAGAATGGCTCTGTAATATCCTTCCATGCTTCCTTTTCACAAGAGGAAACAAACAGAACAATTAAGGTACCGATTATAAAATATACGGTTCTTTTCATAATATAAAATTTTTGTTTTTTCATTGTAACATAATTTTATCGATAATCAACTAAAACTTTCCAGTTTCCTTTTTGAGTAATCTGAAAGTCCATACTAAAAGGACTTGTCACAATTGCCCTGAAAGGAAAAGTAACATTCTGGATGGTAAACCGCTGACCGGTTTTAATAACATTCCCGTAGGTTCCTTCCATTTCGCGAAGTGCCATATTAGCGGGAGTCGTTAATTTTCCACCCTTATAGTATTCAAATACAATATTCTGTCCTTCCCCGGTTCTTACAAATCTCATCTTAATCACATTCGGGGCTTTCTGGAATACTTTATATGGATTTTCCTCCAGTCCGACATATATATCGTTTTTCCAGTATCCTTCCGTTTTTGCACCGGTTTCCTTAACAGTTAAAGTACCTTTACCATTTTTTGAACCTTTTTTGAACTCACCGGTAAATACATTACCATTAGCCCAGGTATAAGTACCCTTCCCTTCCGGATAACCTTTTTTGAATTCTCCTTCATAGGTATCTGTACCAACGGCTTTTCCATGCCCGTTGGCGAGGCCTTTTTTACAATCGCCTTCATAAGAACCCTGCAGCGCTTCCACTTTCACTTTACATTGTCCGAAAACCATACCGGTATTAACAAACAATGCCAGTGTAAACATCAGGAAATATACTTTCTTATCCATAACTTTATTTTTTGAAAAATTTTGTTGATTCAATAGCTATTACTTATTTCATCCACCAGACCTTGTAGTGAATTTGATCAACACCACCCATTTTACTCAGCTGATCACTATAATTCGCTGAATTATATTCGAGTTCAGACTGAGGATAGGTAAGTCTCCCCGGCATACTGAGAGGACTTCCTCCTGACAGCACTTCGGGAAAATCAAAATAAGATACGCCTACTCTCCGTACCAGTGACCATTGTTCATTCGGACGTTGAAGGTATTCAGCCCACCTTTGCTTATAAATAAGCTTCAGATTGTCTGTTCCGTACTCCATTTTTGTTCCGGTTAGAACATTGTTTTCAATCTCTGTATCCGAAGGAATATCAATGTGCCAGTCGGTGTTTTGATCATAGAACTGTACGTATAAGGGGTCCAGCATTTCATTAATGGCAGCTTTTACTCCATTTTCATATTCTGTTTTTGCATCGCCCCCTGCAATTCCTCTTTCATATATTTCAGCTTTGATAAAGCAAACCTCAGCATAAGTTATATGAAATGTAGGACGGTGAAGTCCACAGAAATAAATTCTGTTATACTCACTTGTTGTTCCTGCTCCACCGTATGGCTTTGGTATAACCTGGGTCCATTCCCCGTCGGTACCCATTCCATAAGAAAGCTCCCATCCTTCATCCGAAAACTTTTTCTGATTTTCAGGAATTGCGATATAATCATTATCCTTGGTTGGTGCCATATAAGCATATAAACGAGGATCAAAAATAGTGCTGGTATCATTAGGTGTTTCAGCAAACATGCTGTAAGCATACTGACCCGGTTGTGTGGAAGGATAATAATAAATTCCCCACAAGGCTGAATTCTTATAATGAGACCCATCCGGTTGAACACGCATTGGAATATAAGCAAAAATATCATCGTTCGATTCCGGTAATGGCTTACCTAAACATTCTGAAATGATAGGCCCGGCCGTTCCGGGATCAACCTCATACATACGTAAAGCTTGTTTAAGCCTGATTGCATTTCCAAACTTCCTCCACTTCTCGAGGTGTTCTACGGCATCCCCTCCACCAAGATAAAGTTTGTTAATATCATAATCCTGAACTTTCTTTTCATCATTACTGAAATCGCTAAAGTCAGTATCAATCATATCAACAGCTTGTCCCAGCTGAGCGAGAAGATCTTTATAAATATCCTCCTGGCTGTCATAGCTTGCCCTGAAAACACCCTCAGGTGCTTTCCCTGCCTCAAAATAAGGCATATCACCGAACATATCGGTTGTTCTGAAAGCCCAGTATGCACGATAGATCATTACCATTGCTTTTCTGTTTTGAAAGAGCTTCTCTCCCCCTTCAATAGATTGTGAAAAATCATCAATCATTACAATAAGAGCATCGAGGTCTCTCAGTTTACCATAAAAACTACTCCAGTAGCTGTCAATACCACGAGGATCACCGCTCACATCATCAATAACTTCATTGGGAAGACCTGCGGCCCTAACCCATGGAATAATTGTGCGCAACTGAAGAGAATACCATTCTGTTCCCGCATCTGCGGAATTTCTGAAGATATTTGTAAACTGATAGTTCATGGTCGTTTCCGTAGGTTGTGAGGGATTAATGTTCATCTCCTCAAAATCCTTTTCACATGAAACACTCATCACGAGTATTACAATTAAAACTATACTATATATTCTAAACTTTTTCATTTAACTTAAATTTAAATTTAAGACTTAACTAAAACCCAACCCTTACAGTTAAAGCAATCTGCCGTCTGGTAGGTAAAGAACCGAATTCTATACCATTCACGTGACCTGCGCTTGTTGAACCACTGGGATCAAGATTCATAGGGGCATTATTATAAATAAAGAATGCATTACGAACCGTAGCGGCAAGAGAAAGGTTCTGGATGAATGCTTTATTTATCCAGTTTTTCGGGAAGGTATAAGCCAATGACAATTCAGTCATCCGAATCCAGGAGGTTTCAATAATACTTTTATCCGAAGGTGAGGGTCCCCATCCGCTTGACAGCCATTGATGGATTCGTCTTCCTTCAACAAGAATATTATTTGGTTCCGTTTCATCCGGTATCGGATCTCCGTTATCATCCAGAACCGGATTACCATCAGCATCTTCCTGCCATGTTTTCACAATAACACCTTCCGTATAGATAGCACCATTATCATAAACTCTTGGAGTAATTGTATTACCATCTTTATCTTCCCATGAAGGTACCTCAGAAGGACTGTTCAATTGTGTACGAACTCCATCCTCATTGATATAATAATACAGTCCGCCATGGTCTGCATCACGCCATTTCAGTGACTCAACTGCCTGGCCCATGCCCATTGCAGAACCTACGGTACCCATCCACATATCGCCACCCCATTTCACATCAATAAGGGCGGTAAGTGTAATGTTCTTGTAGGTAAATACGTTGTTTAAACCACCAATAAACTTAGGTGTAATGTTACCAACTGGAACCTTTTTACCGGTAATATAATAACCAGGTATTCCTGCCCAGTTACTATCCGTTTCACGGCTGGCCACGAGTATCCGTCCCTGGTCGTCTGTAAGATTTTTCCAACCATAGATGGTTCCAAAAGCTTCGCCTTTATGAACTTCAATAGAAGGTCCATAAGCTCCCCATATTCCACCGAGCCTCAATACTTCAACTCCTCCTTCATCGTCCAGTTCAACCACTTCACTTCTGTTCCTGTAATAATTTAAGATAACTTCCCATTTGAAGTCATTCTTTAGCAGTGGAACACCTGTAACGGTAAGTTCAATACCGCTGTTCTTCATAGAACCGGAATTGTACTTTTTGGCTGAGAAACCACTGGTTATAGGTAAAGGTCCTGATAAAATCTGATTCTTGGAAATTTTATTATAATAAGTGAGATTTGCACTTAAACGATAATTCCAGAATGAGAGGTCGGTTCCGATTTCCCATGAATAAGTATCCTGAGGTTTCAGTGCAACCGGAGGAAGTGTACTTTTCACGGAAGAATAGGGATAATCAAAGAAGGTGCCGATGCTGTAAGTAGGTGTAAGCTGGTAGGGATTTTCATCCACAGATGATTTTGCCCATGATCCACGAACTTTACCACTTGAAATTGCGGTACCGCTTAAATCAAACATATCCGAAAAAACATAACTTAAACTAACCGAAGGATAGAAATAAGAGTTACTGTTTTGCGGCAATGTAGATGACCAGTCGTTCCTTCCTGTTAAACTTAAATAAAGATAATTGTTGAAACCGATATCCACAGATCCATATAAACTGTTGATGGCTTTTTCATTCAGGCTTTCAGATGCAGGGTTTCTTTTATTCTTTGAATTCGAAAAAGAGAATAAGCCCGGGAAGGCAAAGCCTCCATTTGTACCATTCCCATTCAGGTAATATTGTCTTCTGTAATACCTTGAACCGCCAAAGTTACCCGTAAGGGAAATTTTCTCACTGATCTGCTTATCAAATGTAAAAAGAAATTCCGGCTGGGTAATGCTGCGCTCCAGATATCCGTGCCAGTAATATCCTTTCAGTTTTTCAACATCCCATGGATTATTTCTGGTTTCCCTGTCACTGAAGTTTTTATCCATACTTAAACGACCCATTAAACCCAGCCAGGGGGTAATTTGCCAGGTAACAGCAAGAGAACCAATGAAGCGGTCATCGTCCCTGTAAGTATTGTTCTCATATAAACCCCATACATAATTACCGGCACGGCCCTCACGATAGTCAGAGTTTCTGGATCCATCAGGATTCTTATAATTCTGAAGCCGCAACCATAATTTTTCCGACCTTGTCCAGTTGTATAACAGGTTTTTACCAACGTTACTCTGACTGTCGCCCAAAGTTGGAGGATTATGGTTTTGAATATTATAATAAGTAGCACTCAGGTCAGCACGTACCTTATCAGACAGATTAACGGAACCATTAAAATTAACCGTCATTCTATCATAATTTACATTGGGGATAATAGCAGTCTGACTCCAGTCTGTTACAGAAGCCCTGAAGTTTGCTTTTTCGTTTCCACCTGAAAAAGAAAGGTTATGCTGTGAGGTCTGACCCACTTCAAACAGCTGATCCAGATTTTCTGGCTGTTGGCTGAAAGGCCTCCATTTTTTGTCGTACCATTTCACATACCTTCCGTCCATCTTTGGACCCCAGGAAGCACCGGAACCCCAGTAACTTACATAAGGAGCCTTCAGGTTTCCGTCTCCATCCCTGGTATAGCTATGATCCCAGTAGGTAACATAACTTGCACCGTATTCGTTCTGAACCTCACGGGATTTCATAACTTCGTCAAAACGGTGAGTATAGGAATAATTAACTCCTATTCCCTGACGAGCACCTCGTTTACCACTTTTTGTGGTAATGATGATGGCACCATTTGCAGCACGTGCTCCATACAATGCAGCAGCATTCGGACCTTTCAGAACAGTCATTTCTGCGATGTCCTCAGAGTTCAGAGCATTCAGGCCACTACCCCAGTCACGTCCGGCACTCACACCGGCAGCTTCAACTGTATTGTCCATGGGGACACCATCAATGATAATCAACGGCTGGTTGTCCCGGTCTGCAGTAAAGTTATTTGCTCCACGGATGATGATCTGGGATGTTCCCATACCAACACCTGTACCCTGAGTAATCTGAACCCCGGCAACCCTTCCTACAAGGGTATTTACCACATTTGCCTCTTTGGATTCAGCAATAACATCACCGCCAACCCTCTGGACTGAGTACCCAATGGATTTGGCCTCTTTCTTAATACCAAGGGAAGTTACAACAACTTCCTCCATCTCGGTTGTAGCCTCGTTGAGATTCAGATCTATTACATTCTGGTTCCCAATGGTAACTTCTTTGGTTTCCATTCCAACAAATGAGAACCTCAAAGAAGTAGCAGAAGAAGGAACTGAAATGGAATATTTTCCATTTAAATCAGTGATCACCCCCTTACTGGTACCCACAACAAGTACCGTAACACCAGGGAGTGGTGTTCCATCTGCTGCCGAAGTAACCGTACCGGTTATGGTACGTTCCTGCGCCCAGGCACTGCTCAGCAATGCAAACAGCAGGAAAACAACTACGTACAGATTTTTTTTCATAGAAAAAAATTTAGGTTAATAAATGAATTAATAAAGCATGTACAATTGAATTTCTGTACATTTTTTCAATATCCTTATTTTAAATAATTCGCTAAACCGGTTTAGCATCTTTATTTAAATCTTATTTATATTGTATTACAAACATTTATAAAATTAAAGCAATTCAAAGTTGATGATATTATTTTATATATTTTTAATTTTTTTATATGTTATATAACATGTTTCAATGCAAAGAAAAATACAGAGATTTCCACCTGCTAAATCGTTAAACCTTAATTTTCTTATATTTACGTCTTATCCGGCAGTTTTAACGTTTTAGATATCCTGAAATTTGGAATGGTTTTAAATAAGAAAATGCGATTTGAACATCAAATAAATTAAAAATTTCTTTCCGGCTAAATCATTTTAGCATAAATTGTATAATCACACTTTATCTGGCTTCAGCTAAGTGAAATTTCGAATTATTTTGCATTAATGATGATCTCATCCATAAATAATACTGATTTTTTGCCCGCCGGGAAGATATTACCGGGAGCCATCCCATAGTTTTTTGCGATTATTCTGATGTATCTCGCAGTGTCATTAAGGGAATGAACAGCAAATGTTTTTTTGAAAGGTACCTGGCCTTTGTCATCCAGCAAAGTATCACCGGCCATATACACAGGACGAAAGACTTTTCCGTTCATGGATATACCAAAATCAACTTCATAAGGAATAAATGCAGCCATTCTCAAATTCTGAAGAAAGCTGACGCTGATATTCTTTATCAAAACAGGGGATTCCATGTCAACAGTAGCCACCACATCCTTTTCAATAAACTTCAGCCACAAACCATCACCATGAAAATCTGATGCTACCTGTCCGTCAGTGGCAGACTTACCCCCCGCAGGCGTATTTCTTTTGGAATACAGATATTTAAAACCTACAGAAGCACCCAGAGCGGAATGGGTAACAAATTCCTTTTTAAGTGTTCCAATCCTGTCGTCTCCATCAAATAACACAGCATTTAAAACGGTAGAACTTCTTATTATAACAGGATCTCCGGTATATGAAATTAAATCCCCTTCATCCAGTGAGTAGTATATTTTTCCATCACCATTGATATTTTTCAAACTGACCTCTATAACCGAGTCTTTAACTGTTGAACTTAAACCCAGGTCGGGGTAGACTTCCAGCTGATCAAACCAGGCTGTACCTTTTGTTAACAATTCCAAATAGGGATTTAGACGGGCTGTCCTTCCCGGGATATCTTCCACGAATACCGACATTTTAT
>JANTGF010000119.1 GCA_024763075.1 Bacteroidales bacterium
TTCGAAGTCTTAAAAATCAGGAGTTTACTTTTGTAAATGACTGATTTTTCAGACAAGAGTAACGCAGATAGCGGACATTATGGACAAACACTAATTAGAAACTCCACCTGAATTTCACCCAGAGTTCATCTCCCAGTTCCCACCAGCGATTTATTGCAGCACGGGCGAAATCATTGGAGTAATTCGTGAGAAATTCCTGAGCCAGTTGGGTTGGATTTCCACTCTTACTGTTTTCCTGATCCTTTTTTAATAATTCAAGAGCCTTCTTTTCAATAAAATCAATTTCATCAAAGGCTTTGTTTTCAAATTCCATTACCAGTGGTTCTATGATCTCCTTTCCTTTACCCCAGTTAACCATAGCCAGGCGATTAGCCCTGCGGAATGCCCACATGGCAGATTCACGGCTGAAATGATCCTGTCCGCAAATTGCAAAACTTTTGGGAAGGCTTAAATTACCTGCATAAATTGGTATCCTGGGACTTTCCCTGGGTACGTCAAAACCAAACCATATTCTGCCACCCACTTCATCAGGCAGCCAGTCTCTTAACTGGGCTACCCAGGAATAGGCACAATACTGCACTGAAACGGGGCGGTTTCTGACCACAATTCCGGAGTCCAGTGAATTTAAAAGATTTCTTTTATCCCTTGCCATCCATGGGTGTGCAGCCGGGCTGATAATTGTATCTGTATAAGTGCTGTCATTTTTATCTTTACGTTTTACGGTAATTTTCAGATTCCTGATCATTTCCCATTCGGTTCCATCATAGGTTGTCCGGTAAAGCTTTAGGACATCACGAACATCCACCTTTTTATCCGGTTTGACAGAGAACGGGATTTCGTCCGCTTCAAAATCGAGGTTCAAAGAGGGAGCCAGCGTACTCAGAACAAAATATTCACGTATGCTGAATGGTTTTTCCCCACTGTAGGCTTCCCAGAACTTAAAAGTTTTTTTTCCATCCCAGAATCCCATTTCTTTTGCCAAATCAAATACATTTTCTGAGAACATAAAATAATCAGGGTCTTTTGAGTCAATTTCTCCAATCCTGCAGATATTTGCTGAGATACCCACATGATTATCAGGAATGCGTTCAGCAGCCCAGACTCCACCGGTTTTATCTTTTCCTTCCCCCATGATTTCCATTTGCCAGACTTCTTTTTTATCAGCAATGGTAATGCATTCCCCGTAATCGGCATAGCCGTATTCTTTAATTAACTCACCTATTAAACGAATTGCCTGTCTGGCTGTTGTACATCGTTGCAGGGCTATTCTTTCCAGTTCTTCGATAAGGAACATTCCTTTCTCACTTTTAAGTTCTCTGCGACCACCAAAAGTAGTTTCACCAATGGCCAGTTGTTTTTCATTCAGGCAAGGGTAAGCCGTATTCAGATAGGCATAAGTTTTTTCAACCTCAGGAATTTCGCCTTTTATTTCAACATTTTCATTACTCCATGCTGAACTTGTATGCACAGTACCCCATTTTACCTGATGCATGTCTCCTTCTTTGTGTATCCGGGCAGGTACAAACTGAAGCCAGGTGCGATAATAGGCATCACAGGTGTGGGCAGTTATTACAGAGCCATCTGTAGTTGCATTTTTGCCAGCCATTATGCTGGTACAGCTTTCATTGTATTCCTCATCAGGCTGAGAGAAGATAGTATTTATGGTAAATGACAAAAGCAGGAAAACAGAAAGAAAGAACATTTTGGTTACACTCAATTTCATTTTACAGGATTTTGGTTTATTTAATAAGACTGATTATTATTTCGGATCTACCGGAATTAATCCAAAGCCTCATAGAAAAATCCCCTCTCTCCATACGGAATTTTTGAATGCATAATTCGGATATAAATGCCGGAGTTCAAATCTATAAAATTCACAGGAAAATGGAGAATTACAATACGATTATTATTAAAAACTTTTCGGATTATTGCTAAAACCTTATGATTATTCGTGCCGGATGGTACTTGCAGGGTTCAGATAAGCTGCGCTTAAAGTTTGATAACTGATGCTTACAAGGGATATGATTAAAGTGATTAAACTGGCAATAAGGATTGACCACCAGGGGAAATCCGGTTTGTAGGCAAAATTATTTTGCCAGTTTTTCATGATTAGGTAGGCTGTGGGCCAGGCCAGAACATTCGCAAAAAGGATCCATTTTGTAAATTGGGTTACCAGCATCAATACAATTTCACCGGAGGATGCACCCATAGCTTTTCTTATTCCTATTTCTCTTGTTTTTCTTTCGGCTGTAAAAGAAGCGAGTCCGATTAATCCAAGACTGGCAATCACAAGTGCCAGTATGGAAAAGATCGCAAAAACCCTGGCTGTTTTTCTGTCTGATTTTTGGAGTTCCTCCAGTTTGTCGGATACGAAAAAGTAATTAAAGGGTTGATTTATTGCGTAGTTTTTCCAGTTTTTTTCAATATATCGGATCGTCTCGGGAATTTTACTGCCGTCAATTCTTACCGTAATGTATCTTGCAAAGTAATCGTTGGGAGAGTATATAACCAGATTTTCAATAGGTTCTTTCATGCTGCTGAAATGGAAGTCCTTTACCACACCTATAATTTCATAGCTCCACTTATTCATGTATGATTTCCCGGGAATTACAAGTTTCTTACCAACGGCATGTTCCAGTCCAAGAGATTTTTCTGCAGCTTCATTGATGACAACATAGTTTTTTCCTGTAGTTTTTCCTTTTTCAAAAAAGTTTCCTTCTTTCATTTCCATTTTGAAAGTCTTCAGGAAATCACTGTCACATGAAAGTCTTCTGAAATGAGTCAGGTCTTCAGGGGGATCATCATCCTTTTTCATCACAAGGCCCATCCATCCTTCAAGTCCCGGGGCCGTTGTGGAAATAGAGACTTCTGTGATTGCAGGGTTTTTTAACAGTTCATTTTTAAAAGATAGCTGCCCATTTTTTTCAATTCCATATGCCCGGTCAATTATGAGCAGGTTGTCTTTATTGAATCCCAGTTCTTTTTTTTGCAGGTAATTCAGTTGGTTATAAACTACAATGGTACTTATGATTATAACTACTGCAATGAAAAACTGAAAAATAACCAAACCACTTCTAAACCAGACTTTATTTCCTGATTTCCTGATTCTTCCTCTTAATACGGATAAAATTTTATAGGATGAGATGGAAATAGAAGAGTAACTTCCGGCCAGGACCCCTATAAGCAAGGTTGTGAAAACCAGTAAAGGTAAAATGTACCATCTGCTGAAATATTTAACGGAGAGTTCTTTACCAACAATAGTATTATAAATTGGCAAAAAAAGTTCTACCATAACAAGGGCCAGTAAAAAAGCCATGAAACTTACAAAAATTGATTCGATGAGGAGCTGAAACACCAGTTGCCGTCTTTGAGAACCCAGAACTTTTCTCATCCCCATTTCTCTGGCGCGTGTACCTGATTTAGCCGTTGTAAGGTTGGTGAAATTAAAAATTGCCAGAAGAAGAATGAAAATAGTAATAATGGTAAAAAAGAAAATAGTTTGTATATCTGAAACCGGTTCAATTTGTGGAGAGGCTTTGGAGTACAGATATATGCTGGTTAAGGGTTCTATATAAAAACTGAAATTATTGTCTGATTTGTCCCAGTCTCTTAAATCCACGCCTAACTGGTCTTTTAACTGAGGCCCTATGTATTTTGAAGCAAATTTGGGTAATTTCTTTTTAAACGCTTTAACAGGATAGTTTTCCTGTAATAGAAAATAAGTGTAATAGCTGTCACTCAGCCAGTTATTGTTGGATGTCCATTCAAAAGTGCTTATGGAAGCCAGAAAGTCAAAATGAAAATGGGAATTATGCGGAGGATCTTTGGCAACTCCGGTTATTTTGTAATTATTGCCATCGGCCTCGTGCAATACTTCCCCGAGCGGATTTTTGTCTCCAAAATATTTTTTTGCAGTGCTTTCACTAATAACCATGGAGTTCGGTTCTTTCAAAGCAGTGGCAGGATTTCCGGTCAGAAGAGGGAAGCTGAAAACCTTAAAAAAATTAGTGTCTGCATACAAATAACTAGATTCGAAGTAACTTGTGTTTTTATAGGTGATCACTGTATTGATTCCTTCCAGTATCCGGGTGGCATAGATCACTTCATCAAAATCGGTCATTAATGCATTAGCCATCGGGGCAGGGGTTGTTGTGCCATTGAATTCCATATCTCCAATGTTTCCAAACTGCCCGATCCTGTATATCTGTTTTGCATTTTTATGAAAGCGGTCATAACTGATCTCATCTGCTACATAAAGAAAAATAAGAAGTACACTTGACATACCTATGGCAAGCCCGAAAATATTAATCAGAGAGTACCCTTTGTATCTCAGTATATTTCTGTATGCAGTTTTTAAGTAGTTTTGGAGCATATTATCCTGTATTTAATTTTAATTACAATTATTATACCATAGGCTTTAAATAGTTACGAATGATGTAATTACTATAATTTTTAATACATGGATATATTTTTTTTGTATCAAAAGCGTACATGAGTGTTCAGTTATGGACAGCCTGAAATAAACCGGCTTATGAAGATGCCGGATTATTTCTTACAATTCAGTTTAAAAATAAAAAAAAGTGAAGATAGAATAATAAGAAGATATAAAAAAAAGAAAGGTTGAAAACCAAATTGTTTTATGATCCATCCGCCTGCCAAAGGAAAAATGGCAGGCAGAATATTTCCGGCACCGGCAATCCCTGTATAAAGTGCACGGTTGGTTGTGCCAGAAACTTCAAGTAAAACTCCGTTGATGGTTATGCTGTAAACAGCAAAAATAATGCCTCCGGTAAAAAAAATAACGTTAAAAGGCGGTACCTCCTTAACAATAAGAACGAGTAAAGGAAGGGTCGTTGCAAGCAAAACATTAATCAACAACAGATAGCGGTATTTATATTTTTGTCGCAGCATAAAAAGAAGCAAACCGGTTGTCACACTTCCAACTACTTTAAAAAGCAGGAAAAAACCTGTATTAGTGTCTTCAGCCTGGAAGTTTTCTTTTGCATATAAAAGAATAAAAGGAAGAATTGCGATACTGATGCCCTGAGTGTTAATAAAACCCAGGAACCAGGGTAGTCGTTTATTTTGTCTCAGTTCGGTTTTAATAAGGGAAAAGAAATGTTTTGGGGTCCGGATGGATAATTTTGATGGTACCACTTCTTTTAGTTTCCAGAAGCCAAATGAAGCAAGGAAAAGAGAAGCTGAACCTATCATAAACATCCATGCATAATTGAGAGGATAACCGGTTGAGGTAAGTACCTTTTTTGCCAGCAGGGCTGAAATAAATAAAATTACTCCTGTGAGAATTTGTTTAACGGAGAAGAATGATTTTCTGGACTCCATGGAAACTGATTTTCCCATGATATCTGTGTAACTGATATTGGCAAAAGCCCCACCCAGGGAAAAAATAGTGATCAGGAAGAATAGAAGCCAGATCAGATAAGCACTCTGAATTTTCCCCGAATAAAAAAGGATAATGCCTAATCCCAGTAACGCCAGGATCCTGGAATTTATACCTGTAAGAAGAAATGGCTTTTTATAGGAATAATTACTTATAAAAGGGGCAAATATAAGCTGCGTAAAACTGGAACCTCCCAGCATAATTGCTGTCATTATTCCAATTTGAATGGACTTTCCTCCGGCATCCACAAGCATGGCGGGAATGACCGTATCCACATCAATAAAATTGCGGGCAAATGCAAGAAAACCGGCATGCCAAAGCAAAGCCCTGAAGTTATGTTTTGATATTTCAGATGTCAGCTTCACCCTTGCAAAGATAATGTTTCCTGATGAAAGAAGAAATTAGATGCCGGAAGCTTGTATAATTTGATTCCGGGTATTAAGTATCACCCTAATGAGAGATATTTTTTACTTCAAAATTATCTGTACTGTTTTGCTTGTTTTGGAATTTTGAAGATTCAGATAGTACAGTCCTTTCGGGAAGGAAGAAAGATCAACTTCCATTGATTTGTTTTCCATAGATTTACGCAGTAAAACCTCTCCTAGTGAATTGTATATCCTGATTTCAGTTTGCTGCTTTATGAAATTATCAAGCATCTCAACCGTAATTTTACCCGTTGTAGGATTTGGATAAATAAAGAGATCCATTTTTGCATTTTTCAGCGTTTCTGTTCCGGTACATACACTGAAAGTAAGATAAACAGAATCCATATCCGTACAACCATTCACATCTGTTCCTGTAACCTCCCACAAACCTTCAGATTCGACTTCAATAGACTGGCCTGTATAAGTCCCGTTGTTCCAGGAATAAAATACAAACCCTGCTCCGGCATCGAGCGTTACTCTCTCACCCTGACAGTAATCAGCATCTTCCCCAAGGTCAATTTGTGCCTGAGGATTTATTTTGAGTGTTGTTTCAATGAAAAGTGTATCATTACAGGGAGCAATTATTGAAGTATCGGTATAAACTCCTTCCGTTTTTTTGTATTCATTTTCAAGCCAGATACTGTCTCCTCTGCAGATTGAACGAAGCCTGGTAATGGTGTAAGATTGGTTTTGGGTGACAACAAGGCTTGTGGCAATGATACTGTCACAACCGATTACACTGGGAAGCGTATCGTAATATGTACCTGAAGTGTGTTGGTATGCACCCCCGAGTAAAATACTGTCACCACTGCAGATTGTTGCATCTACGCGGGTTTCGGAAGCAGGAAACAAAGTAACATAGGTTATGGTAATGCTATCACAACCTTCAGGGGTGGATAAGGTGTCGGAATAGATTCCGGCTGTATTTACATATCTACCGTTAATAAGTACACTGTCGCCCTCGCATATTTGTGTGTAAACGGATATCCGTGGAGCTGGTAAAACATCCAGGGTTGTAATGATAATACTATCACATCCTGTGGAGGCCGTGAAAGTATCATAATAAATACCGGCTTCGGTCTGGTAACCGCCACCCAGCCAGATACCGCTTCCTTCACAAACCTCTGCATCAACATAGGTGCGGCTCACCGGAATGATGCCCAGTTCTGTTATAATAATACTGTCGCAACCTGAAACAGCAACCAGGGTATCTGAATAGCTTCCTTCTTCTTTTTGGTAAAGGCCCTCGAGTAATATACTGTCTCCTTCGCAAATCTGTGTGCTGATATTTGTGACAGGTACCGGAAGAACGGTTAATTCAGTAATAATAATGCTATCGCAACCGGTTACCGCTGTAAGAATATCATAATATGTACCGGGTTCGGTCTGATATGCTCCACCCAGCCAGATACTTTCACCTTCACATATTTCTGCCTGAATATTTGTCCGGCTAACCGGAAGGACAGAAAGCTCCGTGATCAAAATACTGTCGCACCCGGTAACGGCCATTAAAGTATCGAAGTAGGTACCGGCTTCTTTACGGAAACTTCCTCCCAGCAATATGCTGTCTCCCTCGCAAATCCTGGTACTTAGATTTGTTACCGGAACCGGTAAAACGGATAATTCAGTAATAATAGTACTGTCGCAACCTGAAACAGTTGTTAGGAAATCATAAAATGTTCCTGGTTCCGTTTGATAAGCTCCGCCCAGCCAGATTTCTTCGCCCTCACAAATCTCAGCTTCCGTATTTATTTCGTAAACAGGATTTACAGAGAGTGTTGTAATTATGATGCTGTCACAGCCAGTAATTGCAATTAAAGTGTCATAATAAGTACCGGCTTCTTTACGGAAAGCTCCGCCCAGAATTATGCTGTCTCCCTCACAAATCTGAGAATTGATATTCACAACAGGAACAGGTAAAACGGATAATTCCGTAATGATAATGCTGTCACAACCTTCTATGGAAATCAGTGTGTCAATGTAGGTTCCCGGCTCTGTTTGGTATGCTCCACCCAGCCAGATACTTTCACCTTCACAAATTGAAGCAGCATTTTTTGTTTCCGAAACGGGGGAGATGGAAAGACTGGTAATAACGATGCTGTCATTTCCCTTTGGTAAAGGGTAAATATCGTAATACACTCCGGCTTCTTTTTGATAAGCTCCCTGCAGGAAGATACTGTCTCCGCTGCAGATGGATGTATCAACAGAAACGGTAATATCATCACAGGGTTCCAACAGAAATACTGCTCCTGAGTTTGAAACTACATCATCTGATGATTCATTAACTTTGTCATGAAACGGTGAACCCACGATCAGTGATCCGTTTGAAGAAGCCAGAGAGAAGCCCCACTGGTCACCTTTCCTTGGTTCCTGTAGATTCAGCATTTTAGCCGGTTCAAGTTCATCTGATGGAGTTTTATTATATATATATACAGCACCTGCTTCAGGAACAGGATCATTGTTATTTATAATTATATCCTTTGTGACGGCACCAATAAATGCATTTGTGGGATTTAAGGAAACAGACCAGCCAAAGCCATCATTTTCTGCCCTGTTTTCAGCTACAATTTTTTGGGTAAATTCCCATCCATAGTTTGGGAAGGATGTAAACAAAGTGGCTGATCCGGCATTATTTATGGGATTCTCACCATTTATATCCAGCTTATCTCCATACGAACCTATCAGAGCCTGGTCATTTACAATACTAATGGAATGGCCAAAATGGCCTTTATCTGATTTGTCGGCAGGTTCAAGTTTGTTTAGAAATGACCAGGTACCCCAGTAAGAGCCGGTGTAAGAATATACAGCACCAGCTTCATCCAGGTTTCCTTCGTCACGAAATGAAGCACCGATCAGCATGGTATTTTCAAAAATGCTGACGGATTCCCCAAAATAGTCATTTTTTCTTCTTTCGGGTGAAACAATTTTTTGTGACTGGGTCCATCCACCAAAAAAGCTTCTTCTAAAGAGATAAGCCGCACCTGCATTATCCATGGAATTATTTCCATTCTGATCATCTTCTTCTTTCCATGCTCCAACCAGAACATAGTCTCCTGAAATGCTAACGGACTGGCCAAATTGAGCATGTGGCGCCATGTCAGATGCGAATAATTCCCAGGTGAACTCCCATTTATCATCTGCCAGTTGATAAAGATAAACAGCCCCTACATCTCTTTTTTTTCTGTCATAGGGGTTGTCTTTCCCAACAGCCCCAATTGCAGCATAATTATCAGAGATAGCTACTGAATGTCCGTAATAATCATCTTTTTTGCGATCGGGAGCCACTATTTTTTGTAAGAATGCCCAGTTTCCGGAATCATTTTTTTTGTAGATATAAACTGCTCCGGCTTTGCCTACACTATTTTTTCCTTCCTCATCAAATTCTTCCTGGGGTGAGCCAATGATTGCATAGTTTCCAAAGATGGCTACCGAATATCCAAATCTGTCATCCCCGTTGCCATCCCGGGAATAAGTATGACCACCTATACACCAGTTTTGAGCATAAGCATAATTGCCAATAATAAATAAAAGCAAAGCAATGGATACCATTACCCGGTTGTTATGTCTGGGCCTGTTTTTCATAAACGTCTGGCTAATAAAGCCAAAATAAACTGAATTCGGGTTTATTGTATTTACGAATATAGTGATTTTTTCGATATGATATTCCGGGGTTTTTACTAAATACTGATAACATCCTTTTATTATAAATTTGAACCAGGTTTTATAAGTGATTAATATTCAGTTAATCAATGAGTTATCTGATTGTCTATAAAGTTTGCTAAAAATAGCAGATTTACTTTGATTTATAGGAAAGCATTTGTAATTACTATGATTTCCCGTTTTTTATTAATTTTACCTTTTGTTTGAATAATGGTTACTTTTTATGTACAGGACTAAGAAAAGGTTGTTATGAATGCATTTTTGCTGGCTGTTCTTGCACTTCTGGGTTATATTTTAGCCTACCATACCTATGGTAAATTTTTAGCAAAAAAAATCTTTAAATTGTCTGATAAAAATGCGATGCCTTCTCATGAACTGGAGGATGGTATTGATTTTGTTCCTACGAAAAAGCAAATTGTATTTGGTCATCATTTTACAACCATTGCTGGTCTCGGTCCGATTGTTGGTCCAGCCATTGGCATTATATGGGGATGGCTTCCGGCGTTTATCTGGGTGTTTTTCGGGTCTATATTTATGGGTGCAGTACACGATTTTACTTCGCTGGTGATCTCGTCCAGGAATAAAGGAAAAACCATTGGAGAACTTACCGGAGATATTATAAGCCCTTCAACGCGTTATGCTTTCCAGTTTATTATGCAGTTTCTTCTTTTTATCGTTATCTCAGTATTTTCGATGATTGTTGGGCTGTTATTTGAAATGTATCCGGAATCAGTTTTTCCTGTGTGGATGCAAATTCCTATTGCAGTCTGGCTGGGAATTCAGATAAAAAAGGGAAAAAATGACCTTTTTTATTCCATCATTGCGGTATTATTGATGTATGTTACAATAATCATTGGTGCATGGCTGCCGGTTAAAATGCCATCGGTAATGGGTATTCCCCCGGTTACGATCTGGGTACTTATTTTACTTGTTTATGTTTATGTTGCTTCCACCATTCCAGTTCAGAGGCTCTTGCAGCCGCGGGATTATATTAATTCACACCAATTGCTTATTGCAATGGGGTTGATCTTCATAGGGCTGGCTGTGGTACACCCGACTATAACCGCTCCTGCGATTAATCCTGCTGCTACGGCATCGGGAAGTGATATTCCTTCACTGGCTCCCTTGTTATTTATTACCATTGCCTGTGGTGCTATTTCCGGTTTTCATTCCCTTGCCAGTTCAGGTACCACTGTAAAACAGGTAGATAGAGAAAGTGATACCTTGTTTATCGGTTATGGTGGAATGCTATGGGAAAGTTTGTTGGCAGTATTGGTACTGATGGCTGTTGCAGGAGGACTGGGTATCACTGATCCCGATGCGTTCCATCATCATTATGGAACCTGGGCTTCAGCCTCCGGGCTAAATGCAAAACTTGCTGCTTTTGTTCAGGGAGCAGCCAACCTGTTTGAAGGGATCGGGATACCGGATGAGATTGGTAAATCAATTATTGCCGTTTTTATTGTAAGTTTTGCCAATACCACACTTGACTCAGCTACCCGGATTCAACGACTTTCCCTTCAGGAAATTTTTACCCGAAGGAATGGTGAGATCATAAAACCTATGGATAACCGTTTTGTAAGCACATTTTTTGTGGTACTGGCTGCCGCACTCCTTGCTTTTTCCAGGCCTGCCGCTCAGGGGGCATTGTCGTT
>JANTGF010000120.1 GCA_024763075.1 Bacteroidales bacterium
TATCTGTTATCAGATTCTCTATTTTCTCAAGAAACAGCATTTCAGCATAAAACTGCCAGTCAAAAGAGATGGTCTGATTTGCCAAATGAGCATGGTGGTCCTGGTCAAGAATATAATCAACAGGTTTTGTCAAATTCCGTGTTTTGCTGTAAACCTTTTCAAATTCTGCCCTGAGTATATCAAAATCTGAAGGAAGTTGCTTTATTTGCTTTAAAGCTTTGGCTTCCTGCTCCGGATTTTCTGCCTCATCATATGCTTTCAGTAGTAATAATGCTTCCGGGGCAAACCGTACCAGTTCATTTACCTGTTCATATACCTCCAGCATGTATTTATTTCTTACTGCTTTTGATTTCATCACTGAAATCCTTGCAGCCACAATGTCACATTCCTCAACCATGGCAGCTGCTTTTTTCAACCGTTTTTTATATTGTTTACTCCATTCCCCTCTTTTGTTAATATCCGGCAGATCAATTACAGCCTCCACAACAGGGTTCTTCATTTTTATTATATAATTGCGCTTATTCCCTTTTAACAAGGCATTTTTGTAAAACGCCACCGGCTCTTCCAACTCATTGATAAAAGCATATTTTGGATCTGCAAGGGTTCCTGAGAACTCTCTCTGACGGAAGGCTGCCATAATATCTTCTTTTGATCTCTTTTTCCCAGCCCACGAATATTCGGCAAAAGCCACAATACCTCTGGTATAAAGCTCAAAATGAGGAGAATCATCATCCCATAAAGTTAAAAGCAATCCATTCAAATGATTGTTTACTGAGCTTTCGGCAAAAGACTGAATATTTTCAATGTTGCTCTCATTCTGAGGCATCAGCACCCATCTGGTTTGTCCCGCTGTTGCTCCCATTACCTGCAATCCATTACTGCGAAACCATTCCATGGCTTTAATGTTTCCAATGGTTTGCGGAGAAGAATAATTCCATCGCATATAAATGCAATTTTTTGGAAATTTATCAAGAAACCCCGACAATATATGTTCATTTTCCTTCCATATTTTGTCTACTTCCTCCCGGCTCAAAGATGTATTAAACATCGGGCGGTAAACTTTGGCAAACTTCAGGGGCATATCATCCCAGAAAATAGGGATACGCCCATGTTCTTCGGCAAATGCACATACTTTATTCAGCCAGATAAGTTGTAATTCCAGTGCTGATTTTCCACTGCCCCTCCCGGTTGTGTGAACTTCATCCCCGCCAATATGTAAATACCTGCCATGTGGAGTAGCTTCAATGGCATCAAGATACAAATCAAACTGAACTTTGTAAGTTTCCGGGTCCAGCGGATTAAAGGCCCAGTCACTTTTAGGATCATCCCGCAGGCTCTTATATTTTTCATGCTTTAGTATGAAAGAAGCATGGCCGAGCCCCTGTATCAAGGGACTAATTTCAATATTCCGTTCTTTTGCATAATCACTTAATTTCTTCCATTTTTCAATGCTCAGTGCATCTGTTGATCCAACCTCAGGCTGACGTTTATACTTCAGTTTGTCTTCCATCTCCACAATGATGGCATTTACCTTATACTTTGCCAGTTTATCCATTAAACTGTAGTAGTAGTCTTCTTTATCAATATGATGTTTAATGTCAAGGTGTATGGCCCTGTATGAAAGCAAAGGAAAATCCTCAATACTGCATATTGGCAGGGGTACATTCTGCTCTTTTGCATCTTCCATCAGCTGACCGAGGGTTTGAAAAGCATATAGCAAACCCGCTTCATCTTTTCCACGGATCTTCACCTGCTTTCCGGAAATATCAAGGGTATATGCCTCCGAAGGCAAATCCATAGAACTATCAATGTTAAAAATGATCTTTGCTTCAGATTGTTTTCCTGCAGGTTGAATAGCTTTCAATAGCTCAGGTTGTGCAGGCAGACTCGTTCCGGATTCAGCAAAATAAGAATGAATATCACCGGGTTTTATGTTACTTACACCCTTAATTTCAAATTGTTGAGGTGAAGGGATCAGCGCAAATTTTCCTAGCTTCTGATTTTGTGACTGGCAGGAAAAAAGGAAGATTAGTACAATTCCTGAAAGGAAAAAGTTTTGATTTTTAAATTTCATGAGCTAATTAATTTAATAATGATTTTTTACTTTTTCCAGCTAAGTTCTATATATTACAGCAATTATAGGTATCTTTATTAAATGAAAACAAGGTACGAAATTAAGAATTATTTGCTCAATTACCAATAGCTTCACAAGCAGAGTTATTAGATGAGTTGTTACAAGATCATGAATTGCAAGGCAAGGTATAAAAGAGGCCCAGGAAGAAGTGTCCGGGAAAAGGCAAATGAGATCTTGCCCATATTGCACAAGCAATAATTTATATAAGAGGGGTAAACAGAAAGGCTTTCAGATGTGCCAATGCAAAGATTGTTATTATTCAAATTAAAATTTTTCAAACTCCAACAACCAAACAAAATATCAAAATTTTTGAATGATCTGAATCACTGCAAGGATTTAAGTGTTGTTGCAATATATATTTCTAATGCTTTTTTTATTATAATAGCTGGAGATAATATATGAGCATTACCTTACCATTCACTCAAAGGCTCATTTTTGATGAACTTTTGAACCTCCGGAGAGATTTGCATTAATCTGAGGCTTTCCCGTAACATAAATTTGCCCTCCGCCACTGGCAGTTATTGTCAGTTTTTCTGTTACCATCACTTTTGCATCGGAACCTCCGCTTAAATTCAGGTCCGCTATTTTGACCTTAAATCCTTCTGCATATAAATCACCTCCGCTTTTTACTTTTGCAGAGAGACTTTCTGTTGCACCGGAAAGTGATGCATCTCCACCCCCACTCATGGAGAGTTCAAGCTCCTGAGAAACAAGTGCAAGACCAAGTTCTCCACCACCGGATACCATAATCCTTGCCTTTTCAACCCGCTCTCCTGCCTTAATTTCGGCATCACCACCACCACCGATTTCCGTAAAGAGGTTTTTACAAGCTATTTGCATTTCCAAATCACCCCCTCCTCCCATTTTTACAGTCACATCGGAAGCGTTTTCTCCCCCGGATATTTCAGCATCACCACCTCCGGAAGTTGACACATTCAGCATACCCACATCGGCTTTAAGTTCCAGGTCACCACCGCCGGAAATATTTGTTTTGAGATTATTTATTTTACCTTTTAGCTCTACGTCACCACCGCCGCTAACGTTGCAGGAAACCATTTTGGCTTCCAGGTTAAATTCCAGGTCCCCACCACCACTAATTCCAATTTTCAGAGCTTCTGACCTGATGGTTCCTTCACTTTCCACATCACCACCACCGGATACATTTATAGAATTCAAATCCTTCACCGTAACAATGGCATTCATTGATCTGCTATTCCAGATATTCCTGTGTTTCTCAACATATACATAAAGAACATTGTTCTTCACCTCAGAAACAATATACTGCTGCAGGTTCTCATCTGCTTCTATCTCCAGGCTACTTTTATCTCCCTGCATAACAGACAGATCAATCCCACTCTTCACAACGATGCCGGAAAACTCAGACACATTTCGCTGATTCCGGACTACATTTCCATTTCCTCTGGTCTGGGAAAACAGATTAGATGAAAAAAGGATCAGGACAATGATCCAGCATGAAGATTTTATGAATACTTTTGATTTTAACATATCAGTAAATTTTATGGTTTGTTTAACTATATATTACCGACGTTGAAAATTAACAAGTGCTGCATGGCTGATTGGTACAACATAACATTACGGGCGATTTTTAAAACCCGGCTTAACTTTTTTTAAAAAAAATGAATCAAATATTTTGAACAGAAATGTTCACTACTGAACATATATTGCCCATATCCGGACAAATAAAACTAAAATAAAACAGGCCAACACCTATACAAGTAACAGTTTTACAGCACTCTAACATCTTTAGCATAAAATTTGCAATATTATGTAAGAACTTACATCTAATTTATGGATTTCATAAAAAGATTAGGAACACTGGCGCTGGGTACCCGAATCAAAAACCTAAGCGAAACATTGATGAGAGATATGGCCCGTATCTATCAGGAACAAGATATTGATTTTGAACCCAGATGGTTTACATTTTTTCAATTGATGCTACAAAAAAATGAATTGAATGTTGGCCAGATTGCTCATGATCTGAATCAAACACACCCATCAATTGTACAAATAATTAATATACTGGAAAAGAAAAAGCTTATTATAACAAAGGAAGATAAAACCGATCATCGAAAAAGGCTTGTCAGGTTAAGCAAAAGGGGGAAACGACTTGCCGAAAAATCAAGTCCGCTTTGGGAAATTGTCCAAACAGTATCTGATGAAGTTTTGAATGACAGTGCCCCTGCCTTACTGGACGATATTAGTAAAGTTGAAAAATCCATAGCAAAAAAAAGTATTTACCAGCGAATAAGAGACAAACTGAATGAACCCGATAATTAGGAAATTATTTATTCATCAAGAATATTTTCAATCATGAAAAATTTACCGTTTTATCTAAGTCGAAATCTTTTAATAGCTGCACTCCTGCTAATTACATTTCAGGCCTGCAATAAAGAAGACAACAATCCTTCACTAGAAGAGACCAAAAGAGGGGTTCTCATCAAATCAGAAAACCTCGTTACATTGACACGGGATGAAGTTCAGCAAATTCTCATAGCTGCAAATGCTCAGCTTCCCTTAAACATGCCTTATGGTGTTAAAATTTTATCCGTTCGCTATTATACTGTTGACGGCGAAGGAAATGAGACCGTTGCTTCAGGTGCATTCTTTATACCTCAGGGAACTAATGATATGCCAATTTTAAGCATACAACATGGGACGGAAACAAAACGGGACCTGGTGGCTTCCGTTTCTCAAAACAACTCCACCGAAGGCCTTGTTGGGTTAATTACGGCATCAATGGGTTATTTAACAATTGCTCCTGATTATCCGGGATTTGGTGTTTCACATGTAATGCACCCCTATATTCATGCTGAATCTTTAATTCCATCTGTAGTTGATTTTTTACGAGCATGTAATTCCTATTGTCAGGGAAATCAAATCAGCCTGAACGGAGAGTTATTTCTTACAGGATATTCAGAGGGCGGATATGTTACACTCGTTACTCAAAAAGCAATTGAGGAAAACTATTCAACGGAATTTGAACTTACAGCAGTTGCACCATTATCCGGCCCCTATGATTTGAAAGGAATGACTGACAGTATTTTTGGATCGAACTCCTATAGTACACCGGCTTATATAGCCTATTTTATTACTGCCTACAATGAAATCTATAAATGGAACCGTTTGGATGATTTTTTCAAAGCTCCGTATTCATCCATGATGCCCGGGTTGTTTAACGGGACAAAAAGCTGGGGTTATATTGTCAATCAGTTACCATCTTCATTATCAGAAATGATGAATCCTGATTTTATCTCTGACTATTTTAATGGAAAAGAAGCTGACTTCCTGGCTGCCATCCAGGAAAACACTCTGTTGGATTGGACACCGGAAGCACCTTTACATTTCTTCCATGGGGATGCTGACAATATAGTTAGTTATCAGAATGCTTTAACAGCCATTGACATGTTTACATCAAAAGGGGCCGACAAAATCCAACTAACAGCCATCCCCGGGGGAACCCATGAATCGTCCGGCCCTTATGCAATTGTCGGAGCCATTCTGTGGTTTGAGAGTTTCTAAAAGATTATTGGAACAAACGAAATAAAATTCTCATTTACTAATTTGGTGCAGCAAAGCGTAATATTTGAATCTAATTCACCCGCAAAAACGAAGAAATACTGCCTTTCAATGATTCATCAATGTAACTGAGGGAACCATATTTATCAACTCTCCCCAGCACCCTGTGTGTATCCGATCCGCGAATGGCTTCAAAATAAACATCATCCTCATTGGAGGCTCCCAGCTTTGTGATATAAAATGTTTCCGGGTTCAGGTATATCAAACTGGAATATGAGAAATTATCAAACCTCATACTGATGATCTCATCTTCAAAAGCAATAAAAATGAAATTATTGGAATAACTCAATCCTACAATATTTTTCCGGTAAGGCAGGCTGAACTCTCTGATCATTTTTGTTTCAGGATTAAATGCCCAGCCTGAAAGCCCGTTAAACCCCTGTTGGGTTTTGTTTACAAAAAAGACTTCATCATTATGGATAACCTTATATTGTGAAAGCCTGTTAATACTTAAATAATTGATTAAATTAGGTTCATTTACAGAAACTATTTTTTCATACCTGATCTTATCCGATGGAAAACTGACACGATAAATATCTTTCACATCAAATTCTTTTCCCGGATCAGAGAGTTCTCCATTTGACTTTGACCAACCTGTCAGCACATAAACTTCCTTATCAGGCCCTTGCCAGAAACCAAGATTCGTCTTGGTTGTTTTTCCTCCTTCTTCAACAAATTCAGGATCCAAAGGAATTGAGATTGTTACATCTGACTCTTTCCCGTTTGCATATCTGACAAAAAATTTATCTTCACCTGGTAAAACATCCCCTGTTCTGTATAACAGGTCCCCCTTCCCGGTAGTAAGAAATTCGACCTTGTTGAAACTTTGCGGAAGCATACTCCCGGACTTAAAGTCATGCAGTGCAAGGCGAATTACATTTTTTGGAAACTTCTGATTATAATAATAAACATTCTTCAAACGGTCTTCCTGAAAATCACCGGAAAGCAGGAAACGTACGGACATTTCCCTGTTGATCTTATCCGGAAAAGAATGGAACATCGAATCATTTCTGCAGTATAAAACGGCTTCATACTCTTTCCTGTCAATAAATGAGACAAAAGAACCCTCAAATACAATATAGTCCGGATCAATCAGATAAACATCACTGATATAAGTACGGGCAGTATCAAATACCGGAACACCTTTTGTATTGATGAAGTTCACTTTTCTCAGTCCTGATCCATCTGTGATCTGATATAGATACAATCCGGAAGTTTTTATTACAAAAGTTTTGATACCTGATATGTTGTAGGGAGCATCGGATGCTATTACCGGAAAGTCACTTTTACTAACATTGTCCTTGCTGCAACTAAAAACCAGAAACACCGGAAGTAATAAAATCGCAAGTTTCTTCATAACCGGGTATTTTAAATGACAAAAGCATATTCCCTCTTCCCCTTTATTCCTGAAAATCAGAACAAACAGGAAAAGAAAATACATTCTTTAACTATTTATACGTCAGGATTACCAAATGGTTTGTTTCTTTCCGCCCATTAAAGTCAAAGTTCCCTTTCGAAACCAACATATATTGATAACTGCATATATTTTCGTTAAATTAACTACACTACCTGTCATTTTTTGTTAATTTTGACATAAAATTGCTAAAACCCATTAATTATCAGAACAATGAAAAAGTCACTTTCGTTTATCATTATTTTATTCCTGCTATCCGGAATTGAAGGATACACCTGTACAACTGCAGTTGTATCCGGGAAGTATACAAAAAGCGGTCGCCCTTTATTATGGAAACATAGGGACACCAAGGCTTTGAATAACAAAATTATTGTTTTCAAAGATGGCAAATACACTTTCACCGGACTGGTTAATTCATTAGATACTCTGAATAACAGTGTCTGGATCGGATTTAATGAAAAAGGGTTTGCCATTATGAACTCTGCCAGTTATAATCTTAATAATGACACCATTAACCAAACTGGTCATGAAGGCCGGATCATGAAACAAGCGCTGGCAAGCTGTGCAACTATTGACGATTTTGAAAAGTTTCTGAAAAAGCTGGACAAACCCACACGCATTGAGGCAAATTTTGGAGTTATTGATGCCAAAGGGGGGGCTGCCTATTTTGAAGTAGGTAACTTTAGGTTTGAAAAATTTGATGCAAATGATCCGGGAATTGCCCCCTACGGCTTCATTCTGCGTACAAATTACTCTTTTAGTGGTGAAATGGGGATTGGTGGTGGTTACATCCGTTATGAAACTGCCGAAAAGGTATTGAACACGGCGGTAGAGCTACATGAACTATCAGCAAAAACCATCTTACAAAAAGCCAGCCGGAATTTAACTCATTCATTAACTGGTCAGAATCTGGCGAGCTATGCTAATTTGAGAGAAAATACAAGAACAATGGTTTATTTTGAAGATTTCATTCCCCGGAGCCTGTCATCTTCGTCGGTTGTAATAGAAGGTGTAAAGGTGAATGAAAGTCCGGGATACACCACCATGTGGACGGTTCTGGGATGGCCCCTTGCTTCTGTTACTATACCCGTATGGCTCAATGATAAGGTAGAAATTCCATCTATCCTTCAATATAATGATGAATTAAAAGATGCTCCAATGTGTGCACTGGCCCTGAAGGCAAAAGAAAAATGCTTTTCTTACACCTGGGGTACCAGCAGCCAACACTATATGAATGTAAATGCTCTTCTAAATGCAGATAACTCAGGCGTTTTACAACAAGTAATTCCCCTGGATAATCGTTTATTTGAAAAATCCGAAGAAAAACTTGAAAAATGGAGACAAAATGAAATAGATACTGATCAGATGAAGGATTTTTACGAATGGATTGACAAAAAAATACCGGAATATTATTCTAAACACCTCCAAATCAAACTGAAAATTCCCAAAGCAAAAAACAAGTAGGGTAATCCTTTTTTGTTTAAATGTCATTGAAAAATTAAAAAACATCCAATACAGTTTTATCATGAACTTTTTCTATAAATCTATTCTGAATCATTCTTTGGGAGCTTTCCTGCTTTTTACTTTGATTTTTATTGAGTCTTGTCAAACCAGTCCAGTGAAAAGCAAGGAAACTGAACATATAAAAGCCGGGGTTTTTAATGGAAACGGTGCAAGTCCAGTTTGTGTAATTGAAACCATGGAAGCACTTAAAATTGACAAAGGCATTGAACCAATGGAGATTTCAGGTGCGGATATTATGCATGGTGCACTGAAAAACCTTGATGTCATTATTTTTCCGGGGGGAAGTGGAAGTAAGGAGTTTAACAGTCTTGGATTACTTGCCGCTAAAAAAGTAAGGGAATTTGCCCGGAATGAAGGAAAAGGCATTGTTGGAATTTGCGCCGGAGGATATTTGTTATCCACCACTCCTGGTTATCCAAGTCTGGAAATCCTGGATGCTCCGGATATAAGAGAATATTATGACCGGGGAAGAGGTCTTATTTCTTTTAACCTGAATGAGGAGGGGGAAGAAATCTTTCCGGAGTTGAAAGATTACGATTCCCTCTATATCCAGTATTATGACGGCCCCATGTTTGATATTCCGGCATCCTCAAAAATCCGGATTCTTGGTGAAATTTATTCGGATATTGCTACACATGAAGGTTATCCGCATGGGGTTAGCCCGGGAAAGCCTTCCTTCCTGACCATGAATTATGGTAAAGGTAGGATAATTGTATCTGTAGGACATCCTGAAGCAACTGCAGGAATGCGCTGGATGGTGCCCAGAATGGCTCGCTGGGTTACAAATAATGAATTGGTTACTTACCCGGAAATAACAATCAGACCGGAAATAAACAATAAGGAAATTTTGTTTTACGAAGACCAGATAAAAAACGAAAAGGGAAATTTCTGGAATTTATTTGAAAAAGACGATTCTGTCGTTATAACCTCCATGGAGAATTTGCACAAGCTCAGATCCAGGCCTTCCATTCGCTGGTCCATTGGCCTGTTACGACATCCCTCATGGAATGTCAGATATGCTGCTGCAAAATACCTGTTGGAAAGTGAATATACCTTTGCCATTCCTGATCTGGAAGCAGCAATACAGAATGAAAAAGTCAAGACAAATCAGGTTGAATTACAAAAAATCCTGAGGCAGCTAAAATCATTTTTAAAGTAATAAACTGCCTCGAAGCAAAACTATTAAGGTATTACAATGAATTGTCTGTTTCCGACCCAAAGGGTCGGGGTATTAAACCTAAACCTACTCGTCCACCATAACGGAATGTGAAGATGGAATAAATCCAGCCAGTTCAGGATAACATTCTATATTTTAAAGCCGGAAGTCAATCTGCTTTTTTATTTTTAAATAAATAGCCCACTCCCCGAATGGTTTCAATCTCAATCATTTTCTCAGGTTTAAGATACTTTCTTAAACGACTTATAAATACATCCAGGCTTCTCCCAAGGAAGTAATCATCTTCTCCCCAAAGTTTGATGAGTATATCTTCTCTTTTGAGAATGGAATTTTTATTGTCAACTAAAAATTTAAGCAATTCTGTTTCTTTATGTGTGAGCCGGTAACTGTGGCTGTTGCCTGTTAACTGCATTTTCTCAACAGAAAACACAAAATCACCTAGGTCAATATTTTCCTGATCTGACCTTCCGGAACGTTTCAATATATTATGAATTCGCAACACCAGCTCTTCCGGCTCAAATGGCTTGGTTATATAATCATCCGCTCCAAGCTTCAGTCCTTGGAGAATATCTTCTTTTGAAGTCCGTGCAGTCAGGAAAATAACCGGGACATCCGGTGCCAGATCACGTACCTTCCTGAATAAACTTAATCCATCCATTCCGGGAAGCATGATATCGAATAAACACAGATCCGCTTCATCTTTTTTAAACAGATCCAAACCCTCCTCCCCTGTCCTTGCAAGAACAACGTCAAATTGTTGTAGTTTCAAGTACTGGAAGAGTACATTCCCAAGATCCCTGTCATCTTCCACCAGTAAAAGTTTAGCCTGTGTCATTTTAAAAATACTTAATTAGTGTCTCTTAGAAAACACCAAATACTGCGTTATTCTCGTTTTGAAAACGGTCATTTACAAAAGTAAACTCCCTGATTTTTAAAGCTTCGAAAGCCTTGTCTTTGGCGTCTTCTA
>JANTGF010000121.1 GCA_024763075.1 Bacteroidales bacterium
ATGCAAATAGAAGATATTTTTTTAAATTTATAAAAATTCATTTTTCTTTTTTTAAATTAACCAGGACCCTATTTTTTAATCTAATTTATTAACTATGAAACAAAAATGTATTTACAAAAATCAGGTAAAGCATCTGTTATTTGTTATGTTTCTTGCTGCAATATTTTCATTGGCTTCGTGGCCGGATGTTTCAGCAACTGACTCCAAAGGAACAAAAGGTGTTTTACAGCAATCCATTCCTGTTAGTGGAAAAGTTACATCATCTGTTAATGGAGAGAGTCTTCCGGGTGTAACTGTTGTACTCAAGGGAACCCAATCAGGTACAATTACTGATATCGATGGTAAGTTTAATCTTGAAGTTCCCGGGGAAAGCAGCGTCCTCATATTCTCATATGTTGGATTCGAGACACAGGAAGTGACTGTCGGATCCAGAAGAGTTATTGAAATTGAACTTCAGGAGAGTGCAAGTGCACTTGATGAGGTAGTAGTTACTGCCCTGGGAATAAAGCGAGAAGAGAAATCTTTGGGTTATTCTGTAGAAAAAGTAGATGCAGAAGAATTGACCAGAGTGGTTCATGAAAACGTATTGAACTCCATGTCAGGTAAAGTATCCGGAGTTACAATTAATTCTACAGGGGGGACAGGTTCAACTGTAAGTATGGTAATCAGAGGTGCAACATCCCTGAGTACTGACAATCAACCTCTGTTTGTTGTTGATGGTGTTCCTATTGCAAACACTGTTAATAACGTGGGTGGATTTGGTAGTGATAACAGAGTGGATTATGGTAATGCGATTTCTGACCTTGATCCTGAGAATATTGAAAGTGTAACCGTACTGAAAGGTCCGAGTGCAGCTGCCTTGTATGGTACAAGAGCAGGTAACGGAGTTGTGTTGATAACGACAAAAAGAGCAAAAGAGGGCGCACAGACAATCGTTTCTGTTACCTCAAATACGGTTTTTGATATCCCTTCTAAATTTTTAAAAGTACAATCTAAATTTGCTTCCGGGTTCTTCTCTTTCCGGCCTGAAGATGTAGGGGGTGGTGTACTGCCCGATGTAAATGCAGGGGATGGAACAGGCGCCGGACCAGAGAATGACAAAGGCTATTTTGCGATCCAGTGGAATGCACCTTTGGATGCAAACGGAAATCCGGTACCTACACCGATTGTTTCTCATCCTGATAATATAAAGAATTTTATAAATGATTACGCCCTCACTACAACAAACGGAGTGTCATTATCCAGCAGTACAGAAGCTGTTAACTATAGATTGGGTTTTACAAATATGACCCACTCGGGTTTGATTCCAAATTCCGATTTGCATAAGAACAGTTATTACATAGCTGCATCTACAAGACTCTGGAAGAAGCTGACAATCAGCACGGACCTGAATTTTAACCACACCTGGGCAAACAACAGACCTTCATCAAACCGTGGAACAAATCCTCTACAATGGGCATATAGTACTCCTTCAAATATCGATATTCTGGATTTGAAAGATTACAGAGAAGGAAATAAAGTAAAAAGAGTTTCGGGGAAACACGAGAATCCTTATTTTTTAGCTCATGAGGTCAATAATAGTTTTAGCAGATTTAGAATTTATGGGAATGTGACAGCTAATTGGGAAATTTCACCAGCTTTTAGTGTCAAGGGTCGGTTTCTCCTAAATAAAACGGATGAGGTGCGTGAAACTAAAATTGCTCCGGGTTATTTAAAAGAACCTAACAATGGTGCCTATGGAATTGTAACAAGTAAAGGACTTGAACGCAATATGGATATATTGGGTACTTATAAAAAGGATTGGGAAAATTTGAACTTATCGGCTTCAGTAGGGGGGAATATTTTATATCAAAAAGGTTCAAGTATTTCAAATTCCTCAAAGTCTGGTTCGGGTTTAATTGTACCGAATCTTTTTACTGTACAAAACATCAGCTCAAGTGCGTTAAACTATAGCAATGGTAGATATCAAAAATCCATTAACAGTGTGTTTGCAATGCTTAATTTGGGGTTCAGGAGTTTTTTATATCTCGATTTAACCGCCAGAAATGACTGGTCCAGTACTTTGCCACCTGAGAACCGTTCTTACTTTTATCCCTCAGCATCCCTGAGCTTATTACTCGACAAATTGTTTAAAATGGGTGAAAAAGTTAATATGATCAAATTGAGAGGAGGATGGGCACAGGTAGGGAACGATACAGGGCCTTACCGCTTGAATGCAACCTATGGTAATGCAGGGCAATGGGGTGATGCCACAAGATTATCTAAACCAGGAGGCTTATTGGCACCTAACCTTTTACCCGAAGAAGCAACTTCTTTGGAATTTGGAACTGATATAAGATTGTTCTCAAACAGGTTGCGTTTTGAAGGTACTTACTACACAGTGGATAACAGGAATCAAATTTTGGGTATTCCTTTGGCTGCTTCTTCCGGTTTTAGCGGAGTACAGGTTAATGCTGGATTGTTACAAAGTAAAGGTATTGAAATATTATTGGGAGGTACAATAATAAGAACGGGTAATTGGAATTGGGAATTAAATATGAATTTTACAAAGAATGAAACCAGGATAATTAAACTGGTAGAAGGAGTTGATTTCATACAATTCTGGGATAATGCCAAGACCAAATCAATTGGTTATGTTAAAGGTTACGTTGCCAATGAAGCCAGTGGACCGGAGGATGGCCTGGTTGGAAATCTTTATTCCAGGGAAATAAGAAGAGTAACAGATAAAAATTCTCCTTATTATGGATATCCTGTTCTCGGTAGCGGTCTGGATGCTGAATGGGTAGCGGAAGAAGAATATTCCAAAGTTGGAAATTATAATCCGGATTTTATCATGGGATTACAATCCGCACTTTCTTTCAAGAATTTTACGCTAAATTTAACATTTGACTGGAGATCAGGTGGACAGTTTGTTTCACAAACTTATCGTTATTTTACAGAAAGCGTGATTACTCAGACCTGGCTGGATGAATTAGTGAATCCGGGTGATCTTGGTGGTGCTCCAAGTCAGGAACTGCGTGACTGGGTTGTTGCAAATGCAGACCGGTTATTATTAAGTGATAATCCGAGACCTGTTGGAGGCCCTACCCCTGAATATGGTGGATTTCCTGAAAGTTTCAGTGGCTTTACTGTTCAGGATGCTACATTTGCTCCGGGAGTTATGGGCCATCATGATGAAAATGGAAATTTTATTCTGGATCATGAGAATCTGGGGAATGAAGGCACCGTCTTTTTACCTTATGTTGTGAGTTATCCCTGGGATATCGGTCGTGCCAATTTGTTCGATGCAGACTATATTAAATTAAGGGAAGTATCTTTAAATTACAGGTTACCGGATAATATTTCAGAAAGAATAGGAATGCGGGATGTGAATTTCTCTGTTTATAGCCGTAATATTATGTTATGGACCAAAGATTCCCGCTTTGGCGTTGATCCTGAAAGAGCTTTTCAGGCCGAAGGTAATGGCCATTTTTCACAAGGTGTTGAAAGATATAATGTAGATCCATGGGTTGCCCCGATTGGATTTAAAATAGGATTTTCTTTTTAAGTAAACTAAAAAATTAAGACGATGTATAAAATAAGAAATAAATTCGGAATCCTTTTAACATTAATGTTAACTTTGGTTATTTCCTGCCAGGATCTGGATGAGTTAAATATAAATCCAAATGGCGTTGATCCTGAAACTGCAGATCTTAACTTATTAATGCCAACCATATTAACAAGTGTCGGTCAAACGGTTCTCAGATTAGGGTTTGGTGATCTGGCAGGTGTGATGCAGCATACACAATACGATGGATGGTCAGGTGGCCACAATGATTATGATTGGGATAATCAGGATCAAAGCTGGAGTGGTTATTATGGCATCTTAAGAAATATTGATGAGTACTATAATAAGGCTGTGGAAGGTGAATATGAATTTCATCAGGGTGTTGCTTTGATTATGAAATCCTATACTTTTGGGTATATTACTGATCTTTGGGGCGATGCACCTTATACCGATGCATTAAAAGCAGAAGAGGGTCCGGAATATTTTAAACCGGCTTATGATGACCAGAAAGATATTTATGCCGGTATTCTTGCTGATCTGGAAACTGCAAATACACTTTTGTCAAAAGGCAAATCATCTTATGAAAATATAAATTCAACTCAGGATGTATTGTATAAAGGAGATGTTGATAAATGGAGGAAGTTTGCAAACTCTCTTGCCCTTAGATATTATATGAGATTATCTGCAAAAGAGCCCGGGATTGCTGAAGAAGGGATTAGAAAAATTACTTCCGACCCGGATATGTACCCCTTGATAACTAAGGCGTCAGAAGATGCAAATATAAGTTTTATTGGCAGCTCTCCATCAGATTCCTGGCCGAGTAATACATTTTTTGATAAAGACCCCAGTGGTAATTACATGAGAACTAAAATGTGTGCTACTCTTGTAGATGCATTGCAGGATTTGAATGATCCAAGATTAGGGGTATGGGCGAACAAGATTGAAATACCCCTGGTACTTGTACCGGGTACCGGAGTGGATGAAATTGTGAATGGAGAAAGACATATTTCTCAGGATGTTGTTGACGATTATGAGACAAACTGGAATCTTAGTGTAGATTATGACCCGGAATATGTGGGAATTCCTCCTTCTGTATTTGCTGCACCTCAATATAACCTGAATCCCAACCTTGAGCAGGGAGTATATAATCCACATGCTTCTCAGTTGAATGATATCTATAAAGAAACTGCAGGGCCGTTGTTACTAATGCGAATCATATCTTCTGCTGAAGTTAATTTTATTCTTTCTGAAGCTGCTTTGTATGGCTGGGCTACAGGAAGCCCGGAAAATTATTATGCGGAAGGAATCCGGCAATCTTTAAGAGCCTGGGGGGTTGGAAGTAAGTTTGACGATTATATTACCGGAGCGCCCTATTCAGGTTTAGAGAGTATTATTGAGCAAAAGTGGATAGCAAGCTGGACAGCTGCTGCAGAAGCCTGGTTTGATTACAGAAGAACCGGTTTGCCTGATCTTCAAACTGGAGAGTCAGCAAAAAGAGAAGCATTGCCTCTACGTTTTTATTATCATTATGATAGTGAGATCACTTTGAATCCTGAAAATGCAGCAGCAGCCATTGATAAACTTGAACCTACTGAATTTAAAGGTAGTGACGTGAGTAATAACAGTGCATGGTCAAAAATATGGTTGTTACAGGGAACAGGTAAACCCTATTAAAATATATTTTTTAAATAAGACAATGGAAAAAATGTGGAGTATTCGCTCCACTTTTTTTCCATTATAAAATTTTGATAATTAAATTCTCCTTGAAATATTTTATTTTTTTTTTATTAAGCGGACTTTTCATTTTCTCTTCCTGTGAGGTTAAGAAGGAGGATAGTTACGCCTCTGTTCAGGATGTAATGGATAATGTCGTTACCCGTTTGTATTCTTCTTATTCAGGTGATCAACTTGATACGATTGGGAATAATTTCATTCTTAATTTTCTTAGGGAAAAAGAAAAGCAAACACTGGCAACCAGGTACTGGTATTTTAATGTGAATGTGCCTGTAAAGGTTTCTCTGATGCGTGATAAAAGTCAGAAAATTCTTCCGTTTTGGCTTGGGGAAAGTGGATTTAAAAAGACAAAACGGGAAGTGAAAAATGAGCACTCGGTTTATGAGGTCTGGCAAAAAGATTTTAGTCCGGGGAAAGTGGAACTGGGAATAAATGGTTTTGACCAGCATCGCCCTGTTTATTTTATTTGTGTTGGCCCGAAAAATTCCGGGGATTCCCTGATCATTTCGGAAGTATTTCCAGAAAATCAGGATTATGAAAAAATGAAGGTAGGTGCTTTTACCTACCACGACTGGGATGAACTTACCCTGGAAGAAGTTCCGGAAGAATTAACCGGACAGATACTCTTCCATACCATCAGAGGGAGGGCCCGGGAAGCACATTTGATTGGTGCTTTTCGCAAAACGTCTTTTCCATCAGGAGATAAACCCGATCAGATTTTACTTACCTGGAGTGCTGACCCTGAAAATTCCATGGATGTTCAATGGCGAACGAGTACAAATATTGTTGACGGGGTGGTTAAATACTGGATAAAGGATACAAAGGATACATTAAAAACCCAGGCTGAGAAATATCTTATGGAAGACCGTCTTTTGCAAAACGACCGTTACATTCATCGTTTTACGGCAAAGTTGAGGAACCTGAAACCTGGAAGTTTGTATCAGTATGTAGTTGGTTCATCAGGTGGAAACTGGTCTGATGCTGCATTTTTTAATACGGAAGCGGAAAACACAACAAAATTTTCTTTTGTCTGGTTTGGGGACACGCACAAATCACCAAAATGGGGAGACCTTCTTCAGAAATCATTTCAAAAATACCCGGAGACAGCATTTTATTCCATTGCCGGTGACCTCGTAAGTACAGGGTTACATCGTGATCACTGGGATGAATTATTTCATCACTCAGGTACTGTATTTCGCTATAAACCTTTAATGTCTGTGCCGGGGAATCATGACAATCAGGACGGACTGGGGGCCTGGATGTATCGGGAAATGTTTAGCTTGCCTACCAATGGACCTGCAGGTATTCCACCAGAACTGACCTATGCTTTTAACTATGAAAATGCCCTGTTCCTTATGATTGATGCCACACAGCCCAATGAGCTTCAATCAGGCTGGATAGAAAAACAACTTAAAAATACCGATGCTGTCTGGAAATTTGCCATGTTCCACTTTCCTCCTTATAATTATGAAGAGGACTATTCTGATATCCGGCAGAAGTGGTGCACGCTATTTGATAAATATCACGTGGATATGGTCATGAGCGGACATACCCATTATTATATGCGTTCAAAACCTGTTTTTAATGAAAATGTGGTAGATGATCCTTCGAAAGGAACAATTTATGTTATTTCATTGGGCATTCCGGGCGATCATGAAAACCTTCCTCCGGAAGATTATGTTGTAGTTCAGGATAAAAATGGCTGGCGGTACCAACATATAGAAATTAACAATAATAAACTTGTTTATAAAAGTCTGGATATTGCCGGGAACATAAAGGATGAGCTTGTGATTACAAAATAAACGGATCCCGGAAAACCAAAGAGCCTTATTGTCAGATTATGAAATTAAATAAAATATCAGATATGAAACGAACATTTATCTTGTTTCCCTTTTTTATGTTTTTGCTTCTTGGAAGCAATTCGCCTGTTGTAGCACAGGATATTTTTAAATCAGCAATTGATACAAAAGAAAAGCCCTGGACAAATCTGGATTTCTATAATGATCCTGATAATTTTCAGTTTGCCATTGTAACCGATCGGAATGGCGGTAACCGGCCATTGATCTTTGAAGATGCAGTTAACAAACTGAATATAATGTATCCTGAATTTGTACTGAGTGTCGGAGACCTGATCAGTGGCTATACGAAAGATACAAACCAGATTAAAATGGAATGGAATGAGGTGAATCATATCATCGATGAATTAAAAATGCCCTTCTTTTATCTTCCCGGGAATCATGATATTACCAACAAAGTAATGGCTAAGGAATGGGAGAAACGGTATGGTAAAAGGTATTACTATTTTATTTATAAGAATACCCTGTTTGTTATTATGGATAGTAACGATGATGATGATTATAACCTGACACAGGATCAAACGGATTTTGTTCTGGAAACGCTTAAAGAAAACGCGAATGTCAGGTGGACATTTCTTCTGATGCATCATCCTATATGGACTTATAATACAAATGGAAGATTTGAAAAAATAGAAACTGCCCTTTCGGGAAGAAAATATACCGTAATTGCCGGTCATACTCATCATTACAGCCATGAAGTGAAGCATGGACAGAATTATTATGTATTGGCCACAACAGGTGGTAGCAGCCGGTTACGTGGGAATTATTTCGGAGAGTTTGATCATATTACCTGGGTAACCATGACCGATGCTGGTCCATCCATGGCCAACCTCAGGCTGGATGGGATCTTATCCCATGATGTTGTAAATGACCAAACGAAATCTCTTGCAAATGCTTTGGCTGCCAATGCAGTTTTCGAACATGTGATTTTATGTAATCCGGGTGAAAATTTTAAAGATGGAACCCTTTATTTTCATTTTGAGAATAGGGGAGAAGAACCCATTAACATGAATCTTCAGTTTTATCACCAGCATCAGCTAATTATTCCTGAGCCACATTTAAAATTCAAGTTGGCACCGAATGAAAATAAAGTGGTGAAATTCCCTTTTCATGCTACCGAACCATTAAAGTATGAAGAGGTTGAGGATATTCAAATAGATTGGTCCATGGGTTATGATTTACCTGAATATCCTGAATTTCAATTAAAAGGAGTGCTGGATTTCGAGGTTAAGCCTACATCCACATCCGTTCTGGAACCAAAAATTCCAAAATTCCTAAATGAATTAAAGGTGAGCGCTGAGAATCCTTACAGGAATCTGAAATTATCCTTTGAATTCAATCAGGAAAAGATACCGGAGAATGAAATTACAAATGGGAATGAGATACAGGTTGATCAAACAGGTAAAGTTGAGGTCAGATTGCTAAACGAAACAGGACAAAGTACGAAACCTGAATTATGGACTTATGATAAGATAACAAAATTACAAAAGGCAAAGAAACTCAGAAAACCTGAAAACGGACTGAAGTATGAATATTATGAGGGAAACTGGGAAAAAATGCCCGAATTTGATAAATTGGAACCAATATCCACAGGTATTGTCAAAGACTTCTGGGTGGGTGATTATGCAAAGCGGGAGGATCATTTTGGAATGGTTCTTACGGGTTACATTGAAGTTCCTGAGGATGGAATGTATATTTTTAGCTCCAGATCGGATGATGCATGTAAATTTTTTATCCATGATGAATTACTGGTAAGCCAGGGAAAGGTGAATGATGCAAAGGAATTGGGGGCAATGGCGCTGAAAAAAGGCTTTCATCCGGTAAAGATATGGTTTATGGAAACCACAGGCCGGGAAAGACTAAGAATCTATTTGAAAAGGACTTACAGTAAAAACTGGAGGGAACTGGAAGTCAAAAATAATTTTTATCATTAGTTTTAATAACCTTCAAACCTCTAAAAATATTTCAAAATTTTGATAAACCATAAAAATGAAAAACTTACTTAAATTATTACTCCTGTTTTTTGGATTGACTTTATTCGCTTGTGAAAAAGCGCCTGAAGAAGTTACGGATGTTTCAACTTTACGACTGGTTTGGAATGGGGATCCAACCACTACTGCAAGCATAGTCTGGGATGGTAAAACAAAGACAGATCCGGTAATTTATTTTGGAGAGAAGGACCGTGGACGGAAATATAAAAAATATCCTTATAACCAAAAGCCCTATCGTACGCTTGGATATTATGATATGAATACACAGTACATCAGGCTGGAGAATTTAAAGCCGGGTAAGGCATATTATTTTGTAATTAAAGACAGTGAAGGAGTAAGTGAGCGATATTGGTTCAGGACTGCTCCTGATCAGGCTGAAGCTTTTACTTTTGTTGCCGGTGGTGACACTAAAAGTTCAGGAGATGCCCTGGAAGCAGGTCGTTCCTCGAACAGGATTGTGGCTGATTTGAGGCCGCTATTTGTACTTTTCAGTGGGGATATTACCAGTGGGAACGGAACCGACCCTGAGAACTGGAAACAATGGTTAACCGACTGGCATACCTTAACAACAACTTCAGATGGCAGATTGATACCGGTAGTTATGGTACAGGGAAATCATGAAGGAGGCAATATGGCCAATCTTAATATTATTTTTGATACTCCTTTTCAACAAAATGACAGCTCAAGTGTTTATTATTCCTGGTCACTTGGAGGGGATCTCTTCCACCTGATTGCGTTAAACTCACAAATAGAACAGGGAGGGAAGCAAAAAAAATGGCTTGAAAATGATTTAATAACCCATCAGACATACACTTTTAAAATTGCTGCTTACCATAAGCCAATATGGCCGCATACTTCCCGTAAAAGAGAAAATGAATATTTGTATAAACAGTGGGCTTTCCTGTTTTATAAATATGGGCTTGATCTATCTTTTGATGCTGATTCACATATGCATAAGATCACCTATCCCTTAAGACCGGATTCTCTGGCAGTTGATTCCCTGATGGGATTTATCCGGGATGATCAGAAAGGGACCATGTATATTGGAGAAGGAAGCTGGGGAGCTCATCCCCGGCCTGCAGATGATGATAAGCCCTGGACCATGGCATCCGGTTCATTTAACCAGTTTAAATGGTTGCAGGTGTACCCGCAGGGGGAGAATTCTGAAGCTCACATCAAAATATATACAGTTATTACTGCCGATTATGACAAAGAAGGGAAACTCCATACCTATTATGAAGGGATTGAACCTTTAAATGAAAATAACTTATTTAATGTTCCTGCAGGACTGAAAGTTTTTCAAAATGAAAAAGGGAAAGATTTTGTGACCTATCCTTATCATTAGTAACAAATCAATTGGTTGGGGGTGTTCAATTAGGCACTTATCTTAATCACTTGATATGTAGCTGGTTGAGTATTTATCAGCCGCATGTCAGACCCATTCCAAGAGGAAAAACAAAAGCTCAGGTAGAGTTTGGCTCAAAATTAGGAGTAAGCCTTGACAATGG
>JANTGF010000122.1 GCA_024763075.1 Bacteroidales bacterium
TATTATATTTGTATTATTTTACCTGAGATGGAAAAAAATTTATTACAAAATATAATTGTTTCACAGAAAGAAAAGTTTATTGCAAAACATTCTCTTGTTAACCGGAGAATTATTGGGAAAGAAATTAAGAAAATACTTTCCAGAGAAATAGTTTTTATTACCGGGATCAGACGTAGTGGCAAGTCATCATTATTATATCTGATCTATAAGTATTATTCAATCAATGAGAAAGTGCCGGAAGAGAATGTGTTATTTATAAATTTTGAGGATGAAAGGTTTATAAATTTCACACTAAGTGATTTTGAAACTTTATTTCAATCCTACCTGGAAATTGAAAATCCCCGCGGGAAAAAATTCTTTTTTCTGGATGAAATACAAAATATAAAAGGATGGGAACGATGGGTTGCAAGATTATACGAGTTTGAAGATATTAAAATATTTATAACCGGGTCTAATGCATCATTGACAGATTCTGATATCTCAACTTTACTTACAGGACGTAACAGGCATATACATAACTTTACGTTCTCCATTCCGGAATATGCTAATCTCCAAAAAGTTGAATTAACTTCAAAAACTTTACTCTCAGACAACGGGATGGTAAAAGTGAACCGCTTAATGAACAGGTACATTGAAACAGGAGGGTTTCCTGAAGCACTTAAAACAGATGATATTGAGATAGTTGATCAATATTTCAAGGATATTATTTACAGGGACGTTGTTGCAAGACATAAGATCAGGAATATCAAAGAAATTAAAGAACTGGCTATATATTTGATTACTAACACGGGAAACCTGAACAGCTATGATAAACTCCGTAAAATTATCGGAGCAACGAACACCTCTACCATAAAGAACTATATTTCAGTTTTGCAGGAAGCATTTCTTATATATGCTTTACCATTATTTGATTATTCAGTTAAGAAGCAAATATACAATCCGAATAAATACTACGTTTCTGACATTGGTTTCTATTATGCAGTTGGATTCCGCTTTTCAGAAGATAAAGGTCGTTTATTGGAAAACCTGGTTTTATTGGATTTGTTCCGTAATTCAAAAGAGGTCTATTATTGGAAATCGAAAAAAGGGTATGAAGTTGATTTTGTAATCCATGAAAAGAAACAAATTGCTCATGCCATTCAGGTTTGTTATCATCTTTCAAACGAAAATCAGGAGAGGGAGGTAAGAGGCCTGATTGCCGCAGCTGATGAGTTAAAACCAAAAGAGTTTTTAATAATTACTATGAACCAAAATGATACAATTCACACACACAATATCAATATTACAATTATTTCCTACATAAACTGGATTATAAAAAATCTGTAAATGATCAATATTCTATTTGTGTGAATCTGCGTTCCGATCATAATTTTACCACTGATTTACGCTGATTGAAAATTGTTTACTATTAATAATTCGCGATAATCCGCGTTGGATCCGTGGAAATCCGCGTTCTGAATATGTTTTAACCGCTAATTTACGCTGATGTGACGCTGATTTACGCTGATTAAAACTTAGATACGAATGATAAATCTGCGGTAATCGGCGTTGGATCTGTGAAAATCCGCGTTCCGATTTAATATGAGGGAGTGAGGGGGTGACTAAGTGACTAAGAGACGGAGAGAGGGGAAAGATTATGAGAGGAAAATTATTACATGTATTTCAAAAAGAATTTGTAATTATGCATAACAAACATTATTTTTGTCAAGCATAATAAATTCAAGAGATGTTTGTAAACAGGATTAAAGAAATAAATCGTATAAGAACCGCTTTACAACATGAGGGTTCTGTTCTATTGGCAGTTTATGGCAGGCGAAGATGTGGAAAATCCACACTGATAAAAAATGTGATAGATGAAAACAACATTTATTTTTCTGCTGATTTAAGAGAGAAATCACTCCAAATTGAAGCTTTTGCTAATACTGTAGGAAAGATTATAAATGGTTTTTCTAAATTAAAATATCCCGATTGGGATTCATTATTTCGTAATCTGCAAAACACTCTTAATCAAAAAATCACAATCTGCCTTGATGAATTTCCGTATTTGGTAAAGAATTCACCTGAGCTACCTTCATTATTACAAAACATTATTGATAACAACATAAATGATAAATTTAACCTTATTTTATGCGGCTCTTCTCAACAGATGATGCAAAGTATGACATTAAATAGTTCATCCCCTTTGTATGGTCGCTGTGATGAAATACTTAATGTAAGCCCAATGCGAATAGGATGGTATAAGGAATATTTTAAAATAAATGCTATTGAAGCTATCGAAGGATATAGTGTTTATGGTGGAGTGCCAAGATACTGGGAATTGCAGAAAAAACATCAATCACTTGTCGAAAGTATTAAATATAATTTACTTGATCCCGATGGTATTTTATTCAAGGAACCTGAATTACTTTTTTACGATGAAATGCGAACATCTGTATTAGCATTTTCAATACTTACTTTGATAGGTTTGGGTTGTAACCGTTTATCTGAAATTGCCGGACGTTTAGAGAAACCGGCAACACAGCTTAACAGACCGATCAAATTATTGATTGATCTGGGTTATGTCAGAAGAGAGACTCCGTTTAATACATCTGTAAAATCAACAAAAAAAAGTCTTTATAAAATTTCAGATCCCTTTATGAATTTTTACTTCTCTTTTGTAGTACCAAATAAAAGCAGGTTAGAATATGGCCTTATAGATCAGGTGTTTAACGAAATAAATGGAAAGTTCAATCAATATGTTTCTGAAATATGGGAAGAATTATGTAGAGATGCGGTGCCACGATTGAAAATTGAAGGTAAAACATTTAATCCCGCAAAACGCTGGTGGGGGAATGGAATTGATAGAAATCCAATGGAAATTGATGTTGTTGCTGAATCAACCGATAAATCAACTATTCTTATTGGTGAGGTAAAATGGAGTGATCATATTTCTATTCAAAAAATAATAAATGAATTGAAAGCAAAAATTGAAAATGTTCCTTTTATTGAAAATAGAAAAGTCGTAAAGGTTTTATTTCTGAAGCGAATACCTACAAAAAAAGACAGGGAAATAATTATTATCGATCCTGACACTGTTATCGCTGTACATAAATAAAGTCCACACCCGATTTTACAATTGATGTGTATTTATTTACATATAAATATTAGTAACAGTCCGCAAATATTAGTAACAGTCCGCATTCCAATCATGTTTTTACCGCTGATTTACGACGATAGCACGCTGAATTATGCTGATTGAAATTTGTTTACTATTAAATATCCGCGACAATCGGCGTTTGATCCGTGGAAATCCGCGTTCTAATTGATTTCACCGCTGATTTACGCCATTTACTCACTGATTCTCGCTGAATGTTTTTATAAAATCTTACTGCAATTATGACAGAATTACTATTCCAAAATGAAACATATCAGATAAACGGTGCTATTTTTGAAGTGTATAATGATTTAGGTCCGGGGTTTCTGGAATCTGTTTACCAGGAAGCATTAGCAAAGGAATTTACTACCAGGAATATCCCTTTTGTTGAACAATGGGGAATAGAAGTTTTTTATAAAGGAGAAAAACTTGAAAAGAAATTTTTTGCCGATTTTATTTGCTTTCATGACATTATCATTGAAATAAAGGCTGTTGAATATGTGCTACCTGAACATGAAGCTCAAATTCTCAATTATTTAAAAGCCACAAAAATGCCACTCGGGTTGTTGGTAAATTTCGGTTCTTCAAAATTATTTAATAAACGATTTGCCAATACAAAATGACTATACCGCTGATTTACGCTGATTAAAATTTGATAACTTATAAACATCTGCGATAATCGGCGTTTGATCTGTGAAAATCCGCGTTCCGATTATGTTTTAACCGCTAATTTACGCTGATGTGACGCTGATTTACGCGAATTAAGATTTGTTTACTATTAAATATCCGCGGTAATCGGCGTTAGATCCGTGAAAATCCGCGTTCCGATTATTAATTTTACCGCTGCCTTTCCGCTCCCATCACTCCTTATTTTGTTCATTACCAAAATTTTTGTCCTTCCAAAAATCACATTCCTCAACAGAAAAGATACGTTCGTGGAATAAATTTTTATGTCTCGGCGTAAGGCTGTATATTTGCATGCCCCAAACGCTGAAATGGAGAAATTTATAAAAAGACGGCTGATCTTTATCCTCATTGACCTTACTCTGGTCACACTCTCCTTTTTGTTTGTTGTTAAATTAAAAGCGGGCACACTTCAACTCCATCTACCCCGTTACCTGAATTCATTCCTGATTTTCCTTGCATTATGGCTTATCATTTCCTGGTTTTTAAAAAAATACTATTTCAGGGATTACAATAAATTCGGAAAGGCTTTTTGGCCAATAATATACAGCAACCTGACCATTCTCGGAACGATTGCAATTCTCATGTATTTTCTCCGTATTGCCTACTTCTCACGTACCATTGTTTTCGGAACCATCCTGACAGCAAGCTTAGCTGAAGTGTTTCTTGGTGTATTGTACCATTTTTATAAAATTGCCCGTGAACACAAGAATCCTACTGACCATGAATATCATGCACTTATGGTTCAGCAAGCCAATCATAAAAAAAATAATTCCGAAACAACACTTTCTCCCAGAGCAGTTCCACTCTCAGATAATCTGAGAAATATAATTACTGAGGCAGCCAGTGAAAATGCATTGAACTTTATACAACAAAGGAACATCCATGATCCGGAAAAAATTATGGTTGTAGCTACTTCCAATCCCATAAATATCCGTACTCAGCCGGTTGAAGACCTGCGTTCCATCATTAATCTAAAAAGGATCAATGACATTCCAAAATTAAATTCCTTTTTTGAAACGGTGAATGAAACTCTTCCTGAAGAAGGTTGTTTTACCTGCTGCGTGGAGACCAAAGACCTGAGGAAAAAAAGAATTTTCCGCAAATTTCCATTTCCGGTCAATTTCCTGTTTTACTATTTCCTTGATTTCCCGATAAAAAGAGTACTTCCTAAATTCGGGATAACTAAACACTTATACATACTACTTACCCGTGGTGAGAACGCTGTCCTTACCCGGGCAGAAACACTTGGCCGGCTGATCTCCTCAGGATTTAAGATCACGCATGAGGAATATGTAGATAATTTATGCTATATTTCCTGTAGAAAAAACGGATTCCCTACAAATGGGCAGAATCCCAATTATGGTTTATTTGTCAGATTGAAGCGCATTGGCAAAAACGGAAAAATAATAAACGTAATAAAACTCCGTACAATGTACCCTTATGCAGAATACCTGCAGGAATATATTTATACGAATAACAATTTGAGTAAAGGAGGGAAATTCAATAATGATTTCAGGATTTCCACACACGGGAAGATCATGCGGAAGTTATGGATTGATGAACTGCCAATGGTTATAAATGTTTTTGCCGGAGATCTGAAGATAGTAGGTGTCAGGCCTTTGAGCAGACAGTACTACAACCTTTACAACACAGAATTACAAAAAAAGCGATTGCATACAAAACCCGGTCTTATTCCTCCTTTTTATGCTGATATGCCCAAAACAATTGAAGATATTCAGGAATCGGAAAGGAAATATCTTGAAGCACATGAAAAGAATCCATTCTTAACTGACTGGAGATATTTTTGGATGGCCTGGTATAACATCATTTTCAGGAAAGCAAGAAGCCAGTAAATGGAAGGTTGAAGGATGAAGGATGATCGATGAAAGTTTGAGTGACAAAGGAGAAATGTCTCGTCCTGAAATAGGTTTGCAAAAAAAGTAAACAAAAATCAGGACGAGTCACACGAAGCAGCTTTTAAGAGGTGGCTTTGTGGGTGCGTAACTGGTGAACCGTTAATTCAAGACACAAGAGATAAGATCCAGGAAACAAGTAGATGAGTATTTTCTGATATAGGTTCTCTCGAAGAGCTGTACCCCAAATAAATGCACCAAGAGAAACTATAGGAACTATAGAAACCAATAAAAACTTTTTATCTTTGCCACATCCATTGTGTTTCCTTATGTTAAGTTCATGAGAAAAACCATTTTAACCATTGTTTCATTATTGATCATTATTTCCTCTCAGGCCCAGGAGGTTTTTCATCATATCAGCAATCGTACGGTATATGATTTCCTGGATGAAATGGCAAACATTCAATTTATTGAGATAAATTCTGCTTATAGGCCCTATTCACGTAAATTTATTGCCGGGAAGCTTCATGAACTTGATACGCAAAGGGAACAGTTAAATAAAAGGCAGGCAAAAGACTTGGATTTTTTCCTCAAAGATTTTAATAAGGAACTAAAACCGGATAAGCATTTCAAAAAGAGATTTGATATCTTTTATTACAAAGACAGCCTGTTTACCTTTTCAATAAACCCAATCCTTGGTGTTCAGTATTTTGCAAATGAAAACGGGTCAGCCACTCATTGGTGGAACGGACTGGAGGCCTTTACAACAATTGGGAAACATCTGGGAATTTATGCAAATATCCGTGACAATCATGATGCAGAATTTCTTTCAAATCCCAATTATGTAAATCAGCGACCCGGCGCAAATTATAAAGGAAACGGTGATTACAGTGAAATGAGGGGCGGCATTACCTGGTCGTGGAAATGGGGTTCATTCGGTCTTATAAAAGACCATTTTATTTGGGGGAACAATTACAACGGAGCTAATATTTTCTCAGGAAGGACTCCTTCATTCGGACAAATTTATCTGAGCCTGAAACCTGTAAAATGGTTTGAATTTAAATACGTGCACGGGTGGCTCATTTCCGAAGTTGTGGACAGTACCCGCAGCTATTATTATACAAACGAAAGCGGAACACATTACCGGCAGGTTTATCATCCAAAATATATAGCAGCAAACCTATTCACTTTTACTCCTTTTGAAAAATTCAATGCCTCCTTCGGGAATTCCATTGTTTATGCCGATTTGGGGGTATTTCCTACCTATCTGATTCCCTTCGCTTTTTTTAAATCGATTGATCATACAGTAAATCATGGAAATGATAATCAAAACTCCCAGATGTTTTTTGATTTCAGTTCACGGCAGATCAAAAACCTTCATCTTTATACTACCCTGTTTTTTGACGAACTTTCCACCAGCAGAATGTTTGATAAAGATCAACATTCGAATTTCTACAGCTGGAAAATAGGGGGAAGATTATCTAATCTTCCATTCCGTAATATTTCTTTTACTGCGGAATATACACGTACAAACCCGCTTACTTACCAGCATCCGGTACCCACGCTGCAGTTTACCTCAAATAAGTACAACCTTGGGTACTATGCAAAAGACAATAACCAGGAAATTTATCTGGCTGTTGAAGCAAAACCTATTCGTGGCTTATGGATTCAGGCTTCTTTTCTCTATATTCAAAAAGGGCCGGATTACTCCTATCTCGAAGGTAAAGACCGTTGGGGTTTAGCTTTTATGGAAAGTGTGGAATGGGAAAACAGCACCTTTCGTTTGGATGCCCGTTATGAGATCATCAATGACGCTTTTATTTTTGCAGGCTATCGTTTCAGTAATATCTCAGGAAATGATATGGATAATTACACACATCCCTTATGGCACGGTAAAACCAACACCTTTTCTGCCGGATTAAATTTTGGGTTTTAATGAGAATTAATCTTTTCTAAAGTAGTATTTGATTCCCCTATTTTATACTCATGTACAAACTTTTTATTTAATGTTTCGTTAACATAAATATTGAAATATAGACAAAAGTTTTTTTATTAATTTAAATCATTTGACACGTACAAAAACGAAGACCAGGCTTTAGCCTGGTTTGTAATGATCAAATAAACTACTGTTAGTCAGCTTTAGCTGACTTTTAAATTGATACTCAAAAGAATCAAACTATGTTACACTCTCATATAAGGATTTGGATACACTTAATATGGACTACTAAGAATCATCAAAAGATTTTTGATTATGAAATAAGGCAAGACCTTGCATCTCATTTAATAAAAAAAGCAAAGAAAGAGAATGTCCCTTTTCTTAGTCTTAACATTCAACCTGAACACGTTCATGGTTTAATAAACCTTCCTTCTGATATCTGTTTGGCAGGTTTTATGCAAAAAATTAAGGGAGAGTCTTCTTTTTGGTTAAACAAAGAAATAAAATATTCCTCAAACTGTAGTAAAAGCAAGTTTGCATGGCAAAGAGGATATGGTGCGTATTCAGTAAGCGCTTTTCAGTTAGATGTAATCAAAAATTATATTAAAAATCAGGATCAACATCATAAACAAACCTATTTCAAAGAAGAATATAACAAATGGAAAATTGAATATGGGTTTATTGATGACTAAGTTCCTGACTAAAAGTACGCTATCACTACATTACTGATAACTTATATATGCGTAAATGGTTATTCCTTGCTTATCAATACGAACTTAAAGGTAATTTTATCTCCGTTCAAAGCGCACTGGAAATACACATCCTTCTTCGGTTAACCGTGCTTCAGCACGGTTCTGGTTTTTTAACATTTAATTGGATAATTCTTTTATGAAAAATCCTGTACTTTTAACTCATTATTATAAATCTTACATACATCCTCAATACTTTTTGCAACCGGGATGAAATTCCAATTCAATGCTTCGGTAATTTTTTTATTTGAATAATATTTTTTACTCAATGAGGCTTTTACTGTTTCTTTTGTAATCAGGTTTTGCCTTCCAAATACCTTGCTACCAAGGTAGTCCATTCTCCACCCAACAGATGTCAGCAGCCTCCCGGCTTTAATATATGGAGACTTTTTCCCCAGATTTTTTGCTATCATACTGAAAATATCTTTAAAAGGAAGATTTTCAGAATTCAGAATAAACCGCTGACCGAAAATATTCCTGTCCATTAAAATGATCATCAGGTTTACCACATCCCTGACATCCACAAATCCGGTTATACCAGAGGTGTAAAAAGGCATCCCCTTTTCTACTGTTGAAAACATCCGGCCTGCTCCTCTGTACCAGTTTCCCGGTCCCAAAATTACCGAAGGATTTACAATTACAGTGTTCAGGCCTTCCGCTCCGGCCCTCCAAATTTCCATCTCTGACTTAAACTTTGACACAGAATATCCGGAAACGTTTCTTGTCTTTTTCCAAAATGAAGCCTCACTTACAGGTTCATTTCCATTCATTGGCCCAATGGCTGCTACGGAACTTACAAAACAAAACTTTTTCACCTTTTTCTCTAATGCAAGCTGAAGCATAGATTCTGTACCACCAATGTTCACCTCCATCATTTTCTGTCGATCCTTTTGGTTAAAACTTACCATGGCAGCACAATGATAAATTTCCTCTACATCTTCCAGATGTGCAAATATCTCATCTGTACAGGGGAGAACTCCCTCTACCCATTCAATTCTGCTAAAAAGCTCTTCTGCACCGTCCTCATTCTCATAATAAGAAAAAACCTTTTTCACTTCGTCCGGAGAACTTCCGGGACGTTTTAATGCCCGGACATTTCTTCCTTTTCTAACAAGTTCGAGTAATAAGTGTGATCCAACCAGTCCGGTGGATCCTGTAACGAAAATCATAAATTTCTTTTTTATTCAGGCTAAAATACAAAAAATCACCAAGAAGTAGAAAGGCAGAAGGCAAAAGAAGACCAGTGACCGGAGACGGGAGACCGTTTATTAAAAAGTCAGGATCCAGGAATCAAGAGCCAGGGTGAGAAATATTCAAGAAATAAATCATTTTGAATTTTAAGTATTGTGAATTTTAGGCATTATTAAGCTTAACACTTATCAGAATGTCGAAAAATGAACACAATATTGAATGATAAATAAACTTCTTCGGAATACCGGATCCGATGAGTTTAGCTTTCCCATAGAAGTTTCTTCCCAAAACCAAGCCGGTTATCGGTATATTTCAATAAAACCGGTTTTACTGCCCATAATGTGGTTTTCATCAGCATGGCTACCGGAAATCGTTTCAAATAAGCTTTTTTCGCAACATTCAACATGCCATCCTCAAGCCTGATCATCTCTCCCTGAAATTGTAATCCCCTGATCTTACCGATCATATTTGTTTCAAGTACAACGGAACCTGCTACCATTGACTGTTGAAGGCTGTCCTGAACATGCTTTGTTTTCATATCCGAAGTAAAAATAAAAGCATTTTCTTTTTCGAGGTAAACATAAAAACAATTGGCACACCAGGGTTCATTCGCTAAACAGGTAGCCAGCGTTAAAACATGATGCTCATTTATAAATTCTATGATTCGCGGATCAATTGTATGCATAGTGGAAATATTTGGGCGCAAAGATCAGGATAAAAGAGTAATTCACAAAATACAGTATTTTTGAATACTGGAAAAATTCCATTTTTATTTTCACTTATCATTTTCAAAAAGTGATGAATAGTTTCGTTTCAAAGGTTTTCTTTGAATACCATAACTATTCTGTGAATTATTTCTATTTTTGCAGCCTTATTTATATTTGAAATTAAACAATTACAGAAATGAAAAATGCAATTATTAAAACGGAAAAAGGAGATATGAAA
>JANTGF010000123.1 GCA_024763075.1 Bacteroidales bacterium
TTATTAATACTGTATGCTAATAATCATAAATGAAATTGAACTTTTCCGATAATCAATGTTATATTAGACATGGGAAACATTAATTAAATAATGAATGTTAAATGAAAAAGTTAATTGCGCCCTGATTACTGTTTACTATTCCCTGATTTACCTTACATGATCCAGCTCCGGACTGTCAAGTTGATGGATCCAGTGCTGGTATTCCACCGGTTGTACGGAACTGACCCAGTAGCCTGTTAGCATGGCAATACCTGTTACAATAAAGAATACAGCAACCAGTATAATTGCATAAGTCCTGATTGAAATACTTCTCCCTGATCTTTTGCTCAGACGTAACTTCAGGGTATCTTCTTCAGGGCAGGCAGTCACACAAGCAGCACATGCCATGCATTCATCCGAATGAACACGCAATTTACCATGCACCTTAATATTTGAAGGACATGCAGTTGTACATTTCCTACAATCGGTACAGGTTTCAGGATTCCGGGTTACTTTTAGAGGACTGAACAAACTGAAAAAGCCCAGAAAAGCACCATAAGGACAAAGGTAGCGACACCAAAAATTCTTTATAAAGACAGATAAACCCATCAAAACCAGTATTACCGTCATGGAAAATAATGAAAGATGTACAAAGAACATCAGCATTTTCACATCTGCCATCCGGTTGTAGGAACCATATATAAACGCACGTAAATCTTCTGCGCTCATCGTTATTATAGCCCACACAAAAAATAAAAGGATCAGGTATTTTAAGGAACGTAAAGGATAATCAAGCCAGACAGGCAGTATGAATTTTTTTTTAAATAGCCTGTGTCCAAGCTTTCCAATATATTCTGAAAGAAAACCTATGGGGCAAATCCAGCCACAGAAACCTTTTTTCATCAGGATGGCAAAAAGAAAAAATACCCCAAACAGTATCATTCCTGCAGGATGAATAAGATTGAAGTCATGGGTCAGAAAAAAATATTTAATCCCCATTAATGAACTGATCGGTAAAAAACCTTCCACCCCCGGAGGACGTCGAAACCAGGCAGATTGTCCGTCCGTCTCAAAATATTTCACAAAACCGTAAAACTGATATCCAATCCAAATGATAAGAATAAAAAAACCTGCCTGCACCAACAACCGGATATGCTGATCATTACTCAGCCAGACTTTCAGTCCCTTGTTTTCCACTTTCATATATTTCTATGGTTTTGCCTGTAAAAATAATAACTCTCCAAACATTTTAACTATACAACCAATAGTTTTTATCCTTTCTAAATTCTGTAAAAAGTTCACTCCTTTGTCATTATCACGACATTCTGTATTCTGTAAATTGCATAGTTTTGGAACAGAAAAACTTAAAAAATATACGATCATGCAAAACAACAAATATTTTAAGTTATTTTTCATCCTGTTTTTTATGGGCAGCGGACTGGTCTTTTGGTCCTGTACCAAAGCGGATGAACAGCCCGGAAATTCATTACAAACAAACGTCTCAACAGGAGAAAACGGATTGATTGTTCTTATACATGATAAAGTGGAGGGGATTCCGGTAATACTTGCCGGCAGTGAAGAAGACCATTTTATTGTTTCCTTCAGAAACGAATTAGAGGGCAGTAGTCTTAAATTTGAAGCCATTCAGGACTCATTGCCCATTATTATGAAAGACGATAAAGGGAATTCCTGGGATATAACCGGAACAGCTGTTTCCGGACCTTCCAAAGGGGAAAAACTTATTTTTATGCGATCTTATATGGGCTATTGGTTTTCGTGGGGCACGTTTTTCCCTGGAGCCAAAATTTATAAAAATCCCGAAACGGCAAAGTTTCAACCCAGAGTTTATCTGTCGGGCGAATGGCTGGTCCCGCAAAACCAGGTACTCAGCGGAGGTCCGGGTAAGGATGGAATTCCGGCGCTAAAAAACCCGGAATTTCTAAACCGGATTGAAGCTTCCTATATGAATGATGAAGATCTGGTGCTTGGTGTTGTGGTTGGTTCGGAAGCAAGAGCCTACCCACACAAAATTCTGGACTGGCATGAGATCATTAATGATAAAGTACAGGACAGAAGTATTGTAATTACCTATTGTCCACTGACGGGTACCGGGATTGGATGGAATCAGGACCAGAAGGGAATAACTTCAACATTTGGTGTGTCCGGGTTGCTTTACAACAGCAACCTTGTACCCTATGACAGGGAAACAGACAGCTATTGGTCTCAGATGCGTCTGGATTGTATAAAAGGATCAAGAAAAGGTGAAAAAATTGAGACATTCCAACTTATTGAAACAACCTGGAAAACATGGAAAAAGGCATATCCTAATACAAGAGTCGTTTCCAGTAATACAGGATATTCCAGAAATTACAGTCGCTATCCTTACGGCAATTACAAGACGGATGCCTCCGTTTATTTTCCAATTTCTACAAAGGATAGCCGGCTTCATGCAAAAGAAGTGGTACACGGCATCATTTTGAACGATAAAGCTGTTATCTACCGTTTTGAACATTTTCAATAGTAATTTGCCATGTTTATAAATACGATAAATATCCTTCTGCGGAAGATAAAATGGTTCCCGGCTTTTTTTATGGTCTGGATAGTACAGACAGGTAATGTACACGGTCAGGCATGTTGCTCGGGTGGTGTACCCATTTCCAATATGATAGGGGTAAGACCTGCGGAGATACATCATTTAACCATACGCGGAACTTATGACGGAAACTATCTGAATTCATTTTTTACAGGATCAGACAAACTAAATGAAAATATTGTAAGCAGATATTCCCAAACGGTTTTTATTCAGGGCATATACGGAATCACGGAAAGGCTTTCGATAAATGCCCTGATGAACTGGGTACACCATAAACGCACGGTTACCAGTGCCTACTCTGACGGATCTAGCACCAAAGTTAGTGGTTTTGGAGATGCTATATTGCTCGGCCAGTATAAACTTATAAAGTTTAATGAAGCATCTATCTACCTCACGGGTGGAATCAAAATACCCACAGGGAAAAGTGATGTAAAGGATGAAAACGGAATACTTATGGCCGCCGATCTTCAACCCGGAACAGGCTCATGGGACATGATTGCGGGTGCGGGCTTTGTAAAAAGCCATTTTATCAGACCCGGTATGAGTTTTACTTCCACATTTATAAGTAAACTGAACACTTATTCTGAAAGATACAATGGTCAGCAAAATTACAAATATGGGAATGACTTTCAGTTTTTACTGGGGATTACCGACTCCTTTTTTATGAAATCAATGCTACTGAATCCGGGCCTTCTGGTACGCTTCTGGCACACTACACCTGACAAAATTGAGGATAGTCTGTTTCCAAATACAGGAGGAACGTGGATTTATCTTGCCCCATCGGTTAACTTTCAGTTTACAGATATGATATCGATATTTGGATCTACAGAAATCCCCGTATATCAAAAGCTCACGGGTTCCCAATTATCTACTACCATACGTTTTGCATTGGGATTTCAACTGAATATTTCAACTTCAAAAAATAAACTATTGATCCCTGAGATGAAGGATTTTTAAATATTCAGAAAATTTATGGATAAAACTCAAACTTTTGTAGCTTTTTATCGTGTTTTTTTCAATTTACGCTGCAGTTTAATAAAATTAAGACTATTTTTGTACTATGATTCTTAAAGTTACAATAAACTCTTGTTGCTGTTTCTGTAAACTATTCAGAAAGGCGGGATTATTATTGTAATATTGATACGAAAAAAAAATTCATAATCACAGCCCTTTCATTAACGGAAGGGCTTTTTTATTATATAAATCATGAAAGAAGAACTAAACATTCCTCAGCGCGGTCAGTTTAAAGCAATTGCCAGGGGTAAAGTCCCGGAAAAATGGAAGGTTAAAGCATTTCTGAAGACCCTAGTTGCCTATCTTTTCCCTTTACTTGCCGACAAGGCATATTCTGACAGTTCAAGGGCTGATGATCTCAGTTTTGAACTAATGCTGAAAGAAATATTAAACTCTTTCGAAACGGGTTTATCCAATCCGGAGGCTACATTGAAAAACTTTTTTAAAATTATCCCTGATATTTACAGGGACCTGGTTGCAGATGCCAGGGCTATTTTTGAAGGGGATCCTGCCGCCCGTTCAGTTGAAGAAGTGATCATTAGTTACCCCGGTTTCTATGCCATAGCTGTTTACCGGATTGCACATGCACTTGATGATATACAGGTACCTGTTTTGCCTCGAATGTTAACTGAATATGCCCACAGCAAAACAGGAATTGATATACATCCGAAAGCCAGAATAGGTAAATCTTTTTGCATTGATCATGGCACGGGAATTGTAATAGGTGAAACCACTGAAATTGGTAGTAATGTTAAAATATATCAGGGTGTAACGCTGGGAGCCATAAGTGTTTCCAAAAAGAAAGCCGCGATAAAAAGGCACCCCACAATCGAAGATCATGTTACCATATATTCCGGAGCTACAATCCTTGGCGGAAAAACAATCATTGGCCGTTATTCTGTGATTGGAGGTAATGTATGGCTGACTCATTCGATTGACAGACATTCAATTATACTAAACAAAAATGAAGTTGTTATGAAAAATAACGGAACCGAAAATAATGAATTTACTGATTATATAATTTAAAATAACTAATATGAGAAAATCTAATGTACTTGAACTTATCGGTAACACGCCTGTGGTTCGTATAAACCGTTTATTTTCTGATTCACTGGAGGTATGGACAAAGCTTGAAAAGCAAAATCCCGGTGGAAGTATAAAAGACCGTATTGCCCTGGCTATGATTGAGGATGCTGAGAAAAAAGGCAAGCTGAATAAAGATATGGTCATTATTGAGCCGACATCAGGAAATACAGGTATCGGATTAGCCGTGGTATCAGCAATTAAGGGATATAAGCTGATCCTGGTTATGCCCGAATCCCTGACAGTGGAACGTAGAAAACAAATGAAAGCGTATGGTGCTGAAATTGTTCTGACACCCAAAGAAAAAGGAATGAAAGGAGCCATAGATAAAGCTATGGACCTGAAAAAGAAACATTCAGCCTGGGTACCCATGCAGTTTAAAAATAAAGCTAATCCTGAAATTCACAGTAATACAACTGCTCAGGAAATACTTGCAGATTTTCCGGATGGCCTCGATTATATTTTTGCCGGAGTTGGTACCGGAGGACATCTTACAGGGGTGGCCAGGATATTGAAAAAACACTGGAAATCACTTAAGATTATAGCGGTTGAACCCTCTGACTCACCGGTAATAAGCAGCGGTAAGCCTGGTCCTCATGCGATTCAGGGTATTGGAGCCGGATTTATACCCGACAATCTTGATATCAACTTAATAGACGATGTAGTTCGCATTTCAAAAGATGAAGCATATACTTATACAGCTCTTGCTGCCAGAAAAGAAGGCCTTTTTGCAGGTATTTCCTCCGGAGCATCTTTTGCCGCAGTTGCGCAGCGCCAGTATTCTTTACAAGGGAAAAGGATTTTAACATTTGCTTATGATTCGGGTGAACGGTATTTATCTGTAGATGAATTATTTTAAATTGTCAAAATCTTTATTTTAACAAAACCAAAATAAAAAAATAAAAATATGATTACAGTCAAAAAAATAAAAGAAGAAATGTTTGAAGTTATTGTGAAAAGCAAAACTTCAACAACTCATAAAGTCACCGTTAGGGATGAGTATTACAAAAAGCTTACAAACAGTAAAGTACCAGTAGAAGTGCTGGTAAAAGAATCGTTTGAGTTTCTACTGGAAAGAGAGTCGAATACAAGTATTCTCCGGACTTTTGAACTTTCTGTTATCGGATACTATTTTCCGGAATATGAAAGGCTTATTTCAGAAAGACTGAAAAATCGCTAATCATAATTCACTTAGAGTTTGCCTAAAAAGTTAGTATTTATTTTACTGATGCTCAGTTCGTAGAAGGTCATTAATGGTCTTTACCGGGCTAAATGTTTCAATGGGAACTTCCACAAAAATTGTATTCCAGTCAGACATGGCACCATTCCACAATCCGGGTAATTCAAGGGCCTTTAGTTCAACTCCGTCTTTCGATTTCATCGAAATAAAACCGGTATTCATATCCCTGTATTTCATCAGATCAAATTTTTCACCCTTGTAATTTTTCAGGCTGCAAATAAGATCTACCGGGTTGAAGTGTGTAGCATTTTTCAATAAGATCTTGCTCTCATCCAGACTCATATCCATTTGCGATGCTTCAACGATCTGGGGAGATGCCGTTCCATCAGGGTTAACCACAATGAAGGGACCTCCCCCCGGCTCTCCTGTATTTTTAACCATCCCGCAAACCCTGACCGGGCGATTTAGTTTTATTCTAAAGTATTCTGTTTCTTCTGCAGCAGTTAGTTTTGCAGCTCCCGGATCAATTGAAAGATCATTTTTCAAAAACTCCCTTATTTCATCCTTTTTGCTGTCTGTTATCGTCTCTTTTTCCTCAAGTTCCTTCAAATATGAAAATATTTTTTCCTGAATATCCAGCAAAACCCCACCAAGGATCTTCTTAAACCGGACCGTAGGTTCTTTTAACCTGTCAGGGGCTACATTATCAATATTTTTCACAAAAACGATGTCTGCTTCCAGTTCATTCAGGTTTTCAAGCAAAGCTCCGTGACCTCCCGGACGAAAGATCAGTTTTCCATTGCTATCCCGGAGATGTTCGTTGTTCAGATCAACAGCAATCGTATCTGTAGAAGGTTTTTGATAGGAAAAATCAACTTTATAATGCACACCGAATTCATCCTCATACAATGATTGTATTTGGCTGGTAAGTTCAAGAAACAGGCTGTGATGCTCCGGTGAAACCGTAAAATGCAGATTCACCCGGTTTTCACCATCCTTCCCGTACTTGGCCCCTTCCACAAAATGTTCTTCCATGGCAGTTCTTGCTCCCGCTTTATAGGCATGAAACAAGATCAGTCCTTTTGGCAGGGAACCGTAATTAAGTCCTTTCTTAAACAGAATGAATGAAATCAATTCATAAATATTCTTTTCCTTTAGGAGCTGGCCAATTGAGGAACCCTTTTCCTTTAATCGTTCATCCAGTTTATCCGAAAAAGCAAATGATCTGACATGATCAAAGACTTCTTTCACTTCAGGATACTCTTCCGTTAATTTTTCTCTATCCACTGCTGTATTTGTCTTTGAGGCCGTAACATATTCAAAAAGTGATTTAAACATCCGGGACGCGGCACCGGAGGCGGGAACAAACTTTACTATGGTAAGCTTTTCTGCATATTCGGAATATTTTTTTATCCATTCATCCGACTGATTCTCTGAAACCCGTACAATTCCGTCGCCTGTAACAGCAGGCCGGACAATTTTTAACCAGGGAAAGCCCTTTTTGAAGCTTTCCAGTTGTTTTTCAATTTCCTCCGGGGACATTCCTTTTTCGTTGAATAATTCAAGATCCTGTTGAGTAAACATATTTGAACAATTTTTTAGGTCTGACTTTATTTTCTGGTATTTTCTGAAAATTCTTCTCCTGTTTTTAATGCCTCCAGGTTCTTTTCAACCACATCCACTCCCTTTTTACCAAACATCTGATTAATACCATATACGTAGTCATCCCAGTCAAACGGAAGAAACGGGATGGCTGCACCCAAAACAACCATATTGGATGACCGGGTCGATTTTATTTTAGATGCAAGACCTGAAGCATCAATAATGATATGATTCGGGACCGAACGGATTGCTTCATTCAAAGCATCCATTTCAGGATAGTCCGGAATATTCACATAAGGTTTTGAGTTGGTGATCAGCCAGCCTTCTTTTTTCAACCAGGGCAGATATCTTAAACCTTCCATCGGTTCTACGGAAATGATCAGGTCGGCTTTTCCTTTTGGGATCAGGTCTGATAAAATTTCTTTATCTGATAATCTTAATGTTGATTGTACGGCACCTCCCCGCTGGCTCATCCCGTGAACCTCTGCCTGTTTCAGGTAAAGATTTCTGTGAATGGCTGCAAACCCTATAACGGCCGCAATGGATAAGATTCCCTGTCCGCCCACACCTGCTAAAATAATATTCCGCTGCATTTTATTCAATTTTAAAATTTACATAAATTCCTGTTAAACGAGTCACTTCTTCACCTTTGCAGATGCTTCCAGTCTTTTTCTCCTTGCGTAGGTCTGCACACACTCTCTTCGGGCAATAATTACCGACAATCCCTTGAACTCCAATTCAGTTTTTAATATCCTGACATTTTCTTCATGGTGCTTTTTTAAGGGAATAACAACATGCAAATGATCCGGGTCAACTCCAAGACCGAGGCATATTTTATCAATGTGCCCGGTGCCGGCAGAATGTTGTCCTCCCGTCATGGCAGTTGTTGAATTGTCAGATATAATCAGAGTGACCGGAGAATTTCTAACAACAGCATCCAACAGGCCGGTCATTCCTGAATGTGTAAAGGTAGAATCTCCGATAAAAGCCACAGCCGGTACCAGTCCGGCGTCAGCAGCTCCCATAGCCATAGTTACCGAAGCCCCCATATCTACACAGGAATCAATTGCATTCAAAGGATCCAAAGCTCCCAGTGTGTAGCAACCAATATCAGAGAATACCCTGCCCTTTCCATATTCATCCAGCGCCTCGTTCAACGCAATAAAAATATCGGTATGACCGCAACCCGGACAAAGTGCAGGAGGCCTGCCGGTCACAACGGAGGGGACATTCCATGTCTCCGGAATTGGAAAACCAAAGGCTTTTCCAACAAGATCTGCATTTAATTCACCGTCACGGGGAAGGGTTCCATCCAGACGCCCGTGAATTTTATATTGTGTTTTCAGTATGCCTGTTAACATTTCTTCCACAAAAGGATATCCTTCTTCCAAAACAATAATTTCTTCACACTCATCTGCTATACTCCTGATCCGATCAACAGGTAATGGATACTGCGATATTTTCAAAACCGGATGCTCAATGTGTATATCCGCAAAAGCCTCCCTAAAATAATTGTAAGCAATTCCGCAGGCAATAATTCCCAGTTTTTTGTTGGTCCCCTTGAAATAATGATTGAAATCAGAGTCCTCTGCTTCCGATTCAAAATGCTCCTGGTTACTTATCAATCCTTTGTATTTATTCCGTGCAATGGAGGGCAGCAGAATGAATTGTCTGGGATCACCTGGCATTTTCAGCTTATTTTCTTCCCTTTGTTCCCTGGTTTCGATACCGGACCGTGAATGAGACAAACGGGTGGTTATACGAATCAGTACCGGAACCAGGTACTTTTCGGACAGATTAAAAGCCTGGTGCATCATATCATAGGCTTCCTGCTGATTCGAGGGCTCAAATACAGGTACCATTGCAAACTTCCCGTAGAAACGTGAATCCTGCTCATTCTGGGACGAATGCATTGACGGGTCATCTGCTGCAACAACCACAAGTCCTCCATTCACTCCGGTGATAGCAGAGTTAATAAAGGCATCGGCAGCCACATTCAGTCCCACATGCTTCATGCAAACCATAGCCCGCTTTCCGGCATAAGACATTCCCAGGGCTGCTTCCATTGCTGTTTTTTCATTCGTTGACCAGGTTCTGTGAATATTTTTTTCCTTTGCCAGAGGATTTTTCTGAACATATTCCATAATCTCGGTCGAAGGAGTTCCCGGATAAGCATAGCAACCGGACAATCCTGCGTCCAATGCACCCTGTGCAATGGCCTCATCACCTAATAATAGTTTTTTTTCCATAAAAATATTTATTATCCAATCCGGGTGAACCGGATGAGTATAAAAATGAGATTTTAAATTTAGAAATATTTTTTATTACCAAAACCTGATTTTCCTACAGGTTTTAAACAAAAAAAGATCCACATTTGTGAATCTTTTAATTATTTATCGTAATATTTTATCTTCTAAAAAAAGATAAATGAGGTTCAAACTCTATAAATGATGCACTTATGTGATGAAGTGCTTTGAGAATGAATAAGAAGAGAATAATAAACCAACAACTAAACCTAAAATTAAGAATTGTTTGAACCCCATTTATCGCTCACCCTAATTCGATTATAAAAATAAGACAAAATGGTATGATAACCAAATTTTTTATGTTAAAAAATGTAAAAAAGATGTATTTTTCTAAGTAAATCCTCATTTACTGAACTTATATTTAATATTTTACCTTATTTAGTCTAAGTTAATTCTAAATAAAACAACAAACTTGCATAGGATGATCTGGCTATTATGCATCGCGAAAGTTAATTATTATTTACCGCTTTAGCCAACTTAAACAGGAATAATAAATGAAATTTTTCGTTGTTTTATTAAAGTTATTGAATCTAATTTAAACCTAATTTGTAATTTATTGCAGTTTTTCTTAGTTTTTCTATATGAAATCAGTTTTATTTCTAATCATATTATCCACCTTTACTTTTCTTGC
>JANTGF010000124.1 GCA_024763075.1 Bacteroidales bacterium
CCTGTTTCTCCAGCCCTCCGGATTTACTGAAAAACTTCATGCCGTTGCGGTTAAAAGGAAGGTGACTTGCAGTGATCATAATCCCGCCATCCATCTGCGGATGATCGAACTGCGTACACATAAACATGGCCGGAGTAGATGCCAGTCCTGCATTATAAACAGTAACAGACGCTGATTGGAGTCCCGTCGAAACAGCTTCCCGAAGGGAATTGCCGGTAATTCTGGAATCAGTTCCAATAGCTACTTTTAGTTCATGAGATACTTTTCCGGATTTTTTTGCCAGCCAGGAAGAAAAAGCCCTGCCAATTTTTTCAGCAGCTTCCGTATCCAGATTTATCTTTTCACCGGGTATGCCATCCATTGCAACACCGCGAATATCCGATCCGTTTTGAAGTTTTTTTAAATCCATTATTTCAAAAGTTTTATGGTAATACAAAAATAAAAATAATATGCACCTCTTCCCGGATTTATTGTTTTTCTTTGGTAAAAATATGATTGGAAGGAGGATTCAAACCAATTCTTCTTATGAGTCCTGCATCTGTTTAAACCGGTTATGAAATCAGAAATTTGTGAAATTCAATACATTGGGTTTGGAATTTTCAATGAGAATAATTATGTTAGTGCAGAAATTATTATTAACCCATTATTATTTAACTAAATTATGACTAAAAAACTAACTGCAGAATTTATCGGTACCTTTTGGCTGGTACTTGGTGGATGTGGAAGTGCTGTCCTGGCAGCCGGATACCCTGAACTGGGTATTGGATTCGCTGGTGTTGCCATTGCTTTCGGACTTACTGTTTTAACGATGGTATATGCCCTGGGGCATATTTCCGGTGCTCACTTTAATCCGGCTGTTTCCATTGGCTTGTGGGCAGGAGGCCGGTTTAAAGGATCTGAGGTATTGCCTTATATTGCCAGTCAGGTGGTTGCTGCCATTGCTGCGGCCGGAGTATTATATCTGATTGCCAGTGGCAAAACCGGTTTTAGCCTTGACGGAGGTTTTGCCTCGAATGGCTATGGGGAACATTCCCCTGATGGATACAGCCTTTTAGCAGCACTTATTACCGAAATCGTAATGACCTTTATGTTCATTATGATCATCATGGGTGCTACGGATAGCCGTGCCCCAAAAGGATTTGCCGGACTGGCTATTGGTTTGGGTCTTACCCTTATTCACCTGATCAGTATTCCGGTAACCAATACCTCTGTTAACCCTGCCAGGAGCACAGGCCCGGCTATTTTTGTAGGTGACTGGGCACTGGGCCAACTCTGGCTTTTCTGGCTTGCTCCGATTGTTGGAGCTTTAATTGCCGGCTGGGTTTATAAAGCTGCTTTCGAGGATAGCAAGAAGGATTAAAATTTGTTTTGCAGGGATTTTTGATAACAAAGCCGAAGATCACAATAAGGCTATTAGTTTGAATATCAGTAATTATAAACTTCTAAATAGGTAGAAGAAGAATTTTTAGCCCTGATAAGGATATGATATAATACCTGGTGCAACGCCCCGGGCAATGAAACAATTGTTAATAGCACCGCCCGATATCCTGAATAAATTGCATGTTCTAACTGATGCGCAAAGAAGAAAACAGCATTTCAGCTTGATTAAATATTAACTAAACTTATGGACATCCTAAAATATAAAGTGCCTCAGGCTATCAAAGTGAACCTTAAGGAATGGAGCACAATACCAAAGGAGGATACAGATTTAAAGAAAAAATCAAAGAAGAGGTTAAAGAAGAATCTTGAGAAAATGACCAATTTGCAGGATAAACTTTATGCCAGCAACAAATATGGTCTGCTTGTCATATTCCAGGCCATGGATGCAGCTGGCAAAGACGGTGCCATAAAGCATGTAATGAGTGGGGTAAATCCTCAGGGAACCCAGGTCTATAGCTTTAAACAACCTTCCAAAACAGAACTTGACCATGATTATTTGTGGCGCACATCAATAGCTTTGCCCGAGCGTGGCAGGATTGGGATATTTAACCGGTCCTATTATGAGGAAGTATTGGTGGTGAAGGTGCATAACCTGATTAAGAATCAGAATATTCCGGAAGAGTTTATTACAGAAGATATATGGGAAAGAAGGTGCCGTCAGATTTGTGATTTTGAGAAATACTTGTACGAAAACGGAATTATTACCGTGAAATTTTTCCTCCATTTGTCAAAAGAAGAACAAAAGAACCGTTTTTTGGACCGGTTGGATACCCCGTCTAAGAACTGGAAGTTTTCTTCAGCCGACCTGAAAGAAAGGGAGTACTGGGATGAATACCAGAAATGTTATGCAGAGGCGATTTCTGCAACAAGTACAGCCCATGCTCCCTGGTATATAGTTCCGGCCGATAATAAGGCTTACACCAGGATGGTGATTTCAGACGTATTGATTAAAACCCTTAAAAGCCTTGATATACAGTACCCTGTGTTGGATGAAGATCAACTTAGGGCCCTGGAGGAATACAGGGAACAGTTGACAGGGAACAGTTGACGAGGATAATGAAACTTCTTGTTGCATTTAATTTCTGTCAAACTTAAAAGTTTCCAGTTTGATATCGTCCATTCCCACTTTGTCAAAAGGATATTCCATTTGATCCTGAATATTGAAAAGTGAGATTAAGATAAATTCCGTGAACAATACGGTGAAAAAAGCAATCCATTTTGAAGCGTCCAAGCCTACATGATAAATAATGGTAGGAGCATAAATCAAAGGGAAAATATATATGGAATATTCACAATAGGCCTTTAGGCTAATGATGGTACGGTGTACGTGAATGGCATGCAAATTCTCAATGGACTCATGCAGATCATTCAGAAAACGAAATATTCTGACCTTGTACCTTGATGGAATTAAATCGTCATTTTTAGTAATAAATTCAAAAATCTTTTGTACACTTTCATCAATTTCTTTTGTATCATAATCATTTTTACCAAGATGATTCATTAATTCCCTGCTGACTTTAAGTAAAATATTAGTTATTTCCTTTTTGTCATCATTTTTTAGTTTGGAAGTGTTCTGGAAATAGTAGTTAATTGTTAAAAGAGCGCTTCTGAACTGGCTCAAATATTCCAGCGCCCGCTCTCTTCGCTTAAAAGATCCCCGGATATTAAAAACCAGCGGAAAAATGATGGCAATGCTCAACAGGGTTAAGTCAATATTGTAATAAAAGTTGAATATATATGATATCCAAAGAGTTCCCAGGGCAATGACCAAAGCAATTAAAGTCCTGTAGTTTAGAATTACCAGATATTTATTCATTTTCCCAGAAATTTTATGTATCTTTTAAAAATTAAATAAATTATATGAATATAATACAAATCTTTATACATATGAATAAACAACTGATTTTCTTACTGTTTTTTCTGTTATCCAATCAGTCTTTTTCACAGAATACTGAAAACCCAAATTCATCCGAACAAGTTACAAAACTTTTTAGAAACCAGGAAATACTTCAGGTAAAATTGGGTTTTTCTAACAAAGATATCAAGAAAAAAACCAATGATAGTACTTACATCGGCACAAAAATTTCTTATAAGGCAGAAGATGAAACCTGGAAAACATTTGATGTGGAACTCAGGGTTCGCGGATATTTCAGAAAGAGAACCTGCTATTTTCCTCCTATTAAAATCAGAATTAATAAATCTGCAGGAAAAAATACTTTGTTTGAAGGGAATAAAAAGCTGAAACTGGTACTCCCCTGTTCAACACAAAAGAGCAAAAACGATTATATTGTGAAGGAGTACCTGGGGTATAAATTATATGAGATCATTTCGCCATATCATTTCAATACACGTTTGACAAGCATTGATTTTACCGAAACGAAAGGAAACAAAACTAAAACGCATGATCTGAAGGGTATTTTTATTGAAGATGATAAAAAGATTGCTAAGAGGTTTAATGGAAAAATTCTTGACAGGTCTGTTAATCCTTTCAGCCAGGATGCTCTTGCTTCGGTCAGGAATGCTTTTTTTCAGTTTATGATTGGCAACAATGATTTTTCAACCTATGCTCCGCATAATGAAAAACTAATGCGGGTTGATAATAAAATTGTACCCATTCCGTATGATTTTGATTTGTCGGGGCTGGTAAATGCCAGTTATGCAGTCGTTTCTGTTATTAATGATCAACCATTGACTTCTTCCGTTACGGAACGTTTGTACAGGGGGTTTAAAAGAGACCTGAAAATAATTCAACAGGTAAGGCTGGAGTTTATTGATAATAAAGCAAAATTACTTGAAGTCATTGACCTTACTGAACCGTTTTATGAAAATCCAAAATCCTTTACTGAAGCTAAAAATTTTCTTTCAGATTTTTTTAAAATTATGGAAGATGATGCCCTGTTTGAAAAGGAAATCATCAATAACATGAGAACCAAATAATAATATAGACTATATCCCTGAAAACCGGTCATGTTCCTGCCAGCCTTAATTACTTAGTGCTTCTAAAAAAACTCTTAACTTTTGGAGTGGCTTCTAAGAGACACTACTTATTTTATTCAGGGCCCGGTCCATTCTTTCTTTTCAAACTATTAAAAATTGTTTTCCTAATTCCCTCTTAAATATCCTGGTTCTGCAAAAATGCACAGGATTGCTTCCCGAAAGCACATATTTTTATGTTTTACTGTAATTTTTGTGCATCTGGTGATAATGAATTGATTCGAAAATATATTTTATCGATTTAATAAAAGCTTTTACAAAAGCCTGTAGTAAAAAGAAGAATATATTTGTATTTTTGAGGATATTATTGAAAGAAATATTCATTGTTAAACAGTCAAGGTTAAGAAATAATGTCATACAAAACCACCATTATTCTGCATTATACTGAGGATGAAAATCAAAGAAAGGAAAATCTTATCCGTACAATTCAATCAATTGTTTCTCAGACAAACAGGGATTTTGATGTTATTTTACTGGGTGAAACGGATGCTTCAACCAGGGAGATATTTCATGGCAAATCTGTCAGATTTCATGAGATAGGAGTAAAAGATAAATCCTATCCGGAATTTTTGAATGAGGTCACTAAAAATTCAAAATCAGACTTTTTCCTTTATATTGATAACCGTAATAACCCGGTGATTCTCAAGAATGCAGCTCTGGAGGCTTTTTTGTTATCCGCAGTGAGAAACCCGGATACAGGTCTTTTTTATACAGATTATGATCTGAAGGATAATGGAACTACAAGGGAAATCAAGCTACTTTTCCATCATATCGGGAGGGTAAGAGACAATCAGGATTATGGTAAGGTATTCTTTATAAAAAAGGAAGCACTGGAAAAAATATCATTTTTTGATGAATCGTTGAAATTTAATTTTTTATATGATTTGCGTTTGAAAATCTCAGAACATTACAAGCTGACAAGAATATCAAACAAATACAATGGTTCTTACTATACTGTTATTGCTTCAGGTAAAGCAGCAAATGTTTTTGATTACCTGCTGGCAGGGAAAGAGGTTCAGTTGGAAGCAGAGAATATAGTAACGGATCATTTAAAAAGAATAGGTGCCTATTTACCACCGGATCAGTTTTATTCTGTAAAAAATCATCTTGAAGAGGTTTCAGGCCTGAAAGCTTCTGTTATTATTCCGGTAGGTTATCGTCCTGAGTTCATTGGGGTTGCAATTGAGAGTATTCAGGCACAGACAATTCAGGAAACAGAGGCCATTATTGTGGTAAACGGGGGTGAAAATGATCCAACTATCCCTGTTGTTAAAAAGTATATGGAAGGAGGTGAATTATTTGATCCGGACAAACCCAAAGTGCGATTGATTGTTGTGGATATTAACAGTATAGGGTTTTGTTTAAATCTGGGGGTGAATGTTGCAAAAGGGAAGTATTATATTCAGCTTGATTCCGATGACCGCCTGAAACCGGATGCCGTTACGAAAATAATTGATTGCTTTAATTCTGACAGAAATATCGGGATGGTAATCGGATCATACGAGGTGTGGGAGAAAAATGAGGATGGTTTTTTATTAAGGATGAATGAGATTCCTGTTGTTACCCATGATGAATGGACAGATGAAAACGGAAGAAACAACCTGTTACGTATAAATGGGGCCGGCGCACCCCGTGCAATTCCCATACACATTATAAAGGAAGTTGGATATTTTGGGATGAATGATGATGCCTTTTCCCGGAATTATGGGGAGGATTATGAAATGGTGAATAAAATTGCTGAATATTACAAGATCGGAAGAGTATATGATCCTGTTTATGAAGTAATCCGCCATTCTGGTGGTACAGATCATGCCATTAGTCAGGATATTATTGATATGAATGATGAAGCCAAGGATGATATGCGGAAAGAAATAATTTTAAGGCGCATCAGGAAGAACATGCTTGTGAAAAAATAAAGTTCAGGCTATTCTTTGGGAACCGGTTTTTAAAATATAAATTCTGCATTTGGCAGAAATAAACAAACAGCTATAAAAGATATCAATCGTGAATGATCCAATAATAATCGGTATTGATGGTGGCGCCACAAAAGTCAGCGGCTGGATCATTGAATATTCAGATAGAAGCCACCTTTTTCATATTACGGATGAAAATGTTCAGAAAAAATATGCTGACTATCCGGGTTTTAATCCTGCCTATAAGCCTGTGGATATTAAAATCCAGTTGAAGGAAATGAATTCAGGGGTATTTCTGACGGAGGAGGAAGTAAAACAAGGGAATATTTACATGACTGCCGCCTCAGATGTTATCATTGAACTGATAAAGAAATTTAAAGGTAAAAATGCCATTGTTGGAATTGGTATGCCGGGACTTAAAACACGGGATAAACGTGGAATCATTGCGCTACTTAATGGTCCAAGGATGCCTGAATATGCCCGGTTCATTGAAACCAGGCTTAAAGAGTCGGATATGTCACTTTTATCTCCGATTGCACACCTGGGAAGTGATGCGGATTATTGCGGACTGGGTGAGGAATATTCTGAAAACGGTTTGTTCAGGGATGTGAAGAATGCCTATTATCTTGGAGGTGGTACCGGGGTTGCAGATGCAATGAAACTGAACGGTACCCTGGTCCCGTTTGACCAGGCAAAAACCTGGATAGCCAAAGCTTGGGAAATGAAATCTGATAAAGAATTATCTTTGGAGAGATATGCATCATCATCCGGAATACAGTTTATTTATAGTACATACAGTCATATTCCTGTGGAGGAGTTGAATAAAAATGAGGTTTATCCTCCTCAGATTCTTGGAAAAGCTGTACAAAATGAGGAAGCTGCCCTGGCTGTGATCAATGATGTCAGTCAATATATTTCAAAACTTCTGTTTGAGCGTATCATCACGATTTATTCAGGATGGAGTGACTTTTTCTCTTTGGTAAATCCGGAGAAAAAGATTGAAGAGAAGAAACATGTTTATAAAGGTACCTTGCTGGATCGTATTATTATTGGGCAGCGGCTGGGAGATCTATTTCAGGAATCAAAAACAACCCCACTACTTTGGAAACAGATTGTCGGTAATTTAACAGATTTATTTAATTCTGTAACTAAGCAGGAATTGTTGGATCATTACCTGAAGAACAAAAAATTCAATCCGGATATGATTGCCATTTCAAGACTCAGGGAGGCCCCTGCCATAGGTGCCGGAGTGGATGCCTGGTTAAACTTTAAAAACCATTAATTCATGCTGAAACCCGGTGTAATTCCAGAGAATGAACCCCTGTTGAAAGTGGGCATTGTACTGCCCCAAGATAAGCAACAATTAATTACCCTGATGGTGGAAGATGTGGATGCTGCTTTTCTGGTAATAAATGACGACTCAAAAATTCCGCTTGTAAGAATAAATCACAAAACTGAAATTGCAATTGAGAATGATTCTCTTCATATTGAATCATACAATTATCCTGAAGCCATAAGGAATATTAAAATTATTCAGGAAAATGAAAATAACTCAATTGACGTGTATCCTGTAATTGCCGGCAGGGGATTTCACTGGGCAAAACACATTCATGTTAAACTGCCTTATACCATTGAGTTGAAGATTGCAGATAACTCACTTTTGCTGATTAATGAACTACCACTGGAAATGTACCTGGCCTGTGTGTCCACCTCAGAGATGAGTGCAGAATGCCCGGGTTCATTTATTGAAGCACAGACAATTGTTGCACGATCGTGGATGTTGGCAAATGTGGAACAAAAACACATTCCCCTGGGCATTGATGTATGCAATGACGATTGCTGCCAGAGATATCAGGGTGTCAATAACCTGACGGAAGTGTCAAAATCAGGAGCTTTGAAAACAAAAGGTCAGGTATTGTTGTATGATGATAAAATTTGTGATGCCCGCTATTCGAAATCCTGTGGTGGCATAATGGAAAAATTTGAAAACTTATGGGAAGGAACCGCATTGCCGTACATGCAAAATATCCCCGATGCAGAAGTGGATTTTAAAATGGACCTGCGTATTGAGACTGAAATGCGGAAATGGGTGGAATCCGTTCCTGAAACTTTTTGCAGTCCTCACTATGTGCCTGAAAATGAATTGAAAAAGTATCTGGGGGGTGTTGATGAAGAAGGACACTATTTCAGATGGTCAATAAAAGTATCTCAGGAAGAAATAGTAAATAATCTGGTTGACAAACTAAATTTAAATATAAGCACTGTTGTTTCCCTCATTCCTTTAAAAAGGGCAGGAAGCGGCCGCCTACTGGAACTTGAGATCAGGTATCTTGATAAAGCATTAGATCATCATTCCCTTATAATTTACAGAGACTACAATATACGTCAGGCGCTTCATAAAAAGTTTTTATACAGTTCAGCTATCATAATTGAAGAGATTTCCTCAGAAGGATCAAAGTATCCAAAAGGTTTCATATTTAAAGGTGCCGGCTGGGGTCACGGAGCCGGATTATGCCAGATTGGTGGTCTTGGGATGGCTTTAAAAGGTTATAATACAAAGGAAATTTTGTATCATTATTATCCTGGTTCAACCCTTAAGAAGATATACCATTGATTACAAATTTGTTTCTTTTTTAATATTTAATAAGAATGTATGAGTTTGAATAGTAATACCAATCGTTCCCCCTGGTGGTGGATACCCTCCTTATACTTTGCCGAAGGGATACCCTACATTATTGTAATGTTTGTCGCAAGTGACATGTATAAAACCCTGGGTGTTTCAAATTCAAGTCTGGCCTTCTGGACCAGTATTCTGTATTTACCATGGGTAATTAAACCTTTATGGAGTCCTTATGTTGATATATATTCCTCCAAACGAAAATGGATTGTCTGGATGCAGATTGTACTTGCCTTCGCTTTTTTCGGGGTTTCCCTGGTTCTTCATTTACCCTGGTGGTTCCCTTTATCACTGGCTTTCCTGTGGGCCATGGCCTTTGCTTCTTCCACCCATGATATTGCAGCGGATGGCTTTTATATGCTTGCTCTGGATGAACATAACCAGGCTTTTTTTACCGGAATACGCGGCACATTTTACAGACTGGCCATGATCGCAGGACTTGGATTGCTTGTTATAATTACCGGGTTAATTCTGGACAATACAGGGCTGGAAACTGTTCATGTAACCATTAATGCAGTACCTGAATCGGAGATTATAGAAACTTTTGATGAAAAAAATATTTCATTTGCGGAGGCGGAAGGTACACCTGAAATCCTCCTTTTCCCCAAAGAAGTAAAAGTGCCGCTTTACGATGAGTCTTCAGCACATCCAATTGATTCTACTGTGATCTGGTTTGCATTATCGGCTCCACCTGAAAATGGAAAAGACATAAAAATGACATTTGGCCATAAGAAGGGAAGTCAGGATATTTTCCTGGCCAGCAAAGGAGTTTTTGAATTTGATAAAGACAACTGGAATACCCCTCAAAAAGCGGTCATTAAAGTGAAACACAATCTGAAAGACAAGTCCCAGGCGAGGTTTGATGCAAAAGCAGGCGATATTATATTCAGCTGGTCGGTTTCTATTGGTTTTTTAGGGGTTTTGTTTTTGATATTTGCAGCTTATCATAAATACATACTTCCAACTCCGGAGTCGGATAAGCCTGAAAATAAAAAACAAAATGATTCGTACTTAAATGTATTTGCAACTTTCTTTAAGAAAGACGGGATTGTTGCTTCCATTGTTTTTTTATTATTGTATCGCTTTTCCGAATCACAACTGACGAAAATGGCTTCCCCGTTTTTACTTGATTCACGTGAAAATGGCGGGCTTGCCTTATCCCTTACAGAAAAAGGGTTTGCCTATGGTACAGTAGGTTTGATATCTCTAGTGATTGGTGGTATCCTGGGTGGTGTCATTGCCTCAAAACATGGCTTAAAAAAATGGATATGGTGGATGGCGGTAAGCATCAACCTTCCGAATGTGGTATATATTTTC
>JANTGF010000125.1 GCA_024763075.1 Bacteroidales bacterium
ACATTCCGGTTGGTAACCGGATTGTTGATAATATCGCTGGTGAGTAACACCTGTGCAGCAATCTGGTTGTAAATGTCAAAATAATAGCGGTAATATTTCATTAATTCCACCTGGCCAACTGCTGAAACTGCTTGTTTTTTTATCTGATCTTCAGGCATGTGTTTTAATCCCAGCTTCGCTGCTCCAAGGAAAATGGATCCTGAGGAAACAAGTAAAACATTAATTCCACTGTTTCTCATATTTGTCAATACCATTGCCATGCGTTCGGTTTTCTTTTTGTCCAGAACTCCGTTGCTTGTCAGGGTATCAATTTCCACTTTAACAACAATTTTCATCACTAAACCTTCTCTTTCTTTCCAAGGATTCTGTATATTAATATGTAATGCATACAAGGTATTTATGAGTGGAGATGGATCAACTCTACAATGGCATCTTCCGCTTTTCCGAACGGAATGGTTGAAATTACTTCTTTCATTTTCCTTTCAATATGGTCGTTGCATAAATTTCCCAGGCTGCCTGTATGGGTATGATGTAGTTCCTTTTCAGGAGTGAATGTCCCTTCTGAAATGGATTTTGCTACTTCTCTGTATGCATCCCTGAAGGAAGTTCCACCTGACACCATCTTATTGATCTTTTCCACACTATAAATATACAGGTACTTTTCATCTTTCAGGACATCCTTGTTCACCTTAATTCCGGAAAGCATAAGCCTTGTAATTTTGAAACAACTGATCAATTCCTCAAAAGCCGGAATGACAGATTCTTTCAAAACCTGAAAATCGCGATGGTAACCGGTACTCAGATTATTACTGATAAATGCAATTTCATTTGGTAAGGCCTGTATCTTATTGCATTTTGCACGAATCAGTTCAAAAGCATCCGGATTTTTTTTATGAGGCATAATGCTAGACCCGGTTGTCAGTTCGTCAGGTAAAGAGGCAAAAGCAAAATTCTGACTTACAAACAGGGTCATATCCATGGCCAGTTTTGCCAGCGTGGAAGCAAATGATGCCAGAGAGAATGCGATGGTTTTTTCCATTCTTCCCCGGGTCATTTGTGCATAAACAGAGTTGTAATTCAGGTCATCAAAACCCAGTAAGCGGGTAGTCATTTCCCTGTCAAGTGGGAAAGATGAGCCATATCCAGCTGCTGATCCCAAAGGATTTTGATTTACTATTTTATAGGCAGAAGCCAACAGAATCATATCATCTGTGAGACTTTCTGCAAAGGCCCCAAACCAAAGTCCGAATGACGAAGGCATGGCCGCCTGCATATGGGTATAGCCCGGTAACAGCACGTTCTTGTTTTCATTGCTGAGGGTAATCAGTAAATTAAACAGGGAATTTGATTCTTCGCTTATCCGTTTTAGTTGTTCCCGTGCGAATAATCTGAGATCCAGGAGGACCTGGTCATTTCTTGACCTTCCGGTGTGGATCTTCTTCCCGGCTTCTCCAAGTTTTGAAGTAAGTAGTTTCTCCACCTGAGAATGCACATCTTCGGAGCCTTCCTCAATAGTAAAAGTACCTTTTTTTGCCTGATGATACAGGTTGATCAGTTCAGGAATGAGCTGTTTTGTCTCAGATTCAGATATTAAACCAGTTGAACCCAGCATTTTTGCATGAGCAATTGAACCGATAATATCCCATTGGGCAAGAAAAAGATCAAGTTCCCTGTCTTTTCCCACGGTAAAGGTTTCCATTTGTTTTTCGGGCTCAATCCCTTTGTCCCAGAGTTTCATTTTCCTTGTTTTTTGAGATTTTCAATTTCCTTGTATGAAGTTATAATCCCTTTGATCAGGGAAGAACTTAGTCCGTTGTGTTCCATCTCATTCAATCCTGTGATGGTCAGTCCTCTCGGAGTCGTTACCTTATCAATTTCCCTTTCAGGATGATTTCCTGATTCGATGAGGATACCGGCTGCTCCTTTAGCGGTTTGTGCAGCAATCATTTGTGCTTCTTCCGCATGAAATCCCAATTGAATTCCGCCCTGGGAAACCGCTCTGATCATTCTGAGAAAAAATGCAATTCCCGATGCACCAAGAATCGTAGATGCAGCGATCAAAGATTCATCAATGACAAGGGTCTGACCCAGCCTGCTGAATAATTTTTCTACTTTCCTGAAACTTTCATTTTTTACTCCGTTAACTGCCAGGCAGGTGATGGATTCTCCCAGGGAAATAGCAACATTAGGCATGGCACGGATAATATCATTTCCTTTCCCAATGATGGTTTCAATATGGTCAATACTTAAAGCAGAAACAACTGAAACAATAATGGATTTATCCGGAATGTAATCTCTGATTTCTACAAGTAGCTTTTCCAGCTGAGTAGGCTGTACAGCAAGGATAATAATTTCCGAATCTTTTATCGCCAAAATGTTATCCTGACCGGTTTGGATGCCTTTTTCTCTTAACTTCTTCATCCTTTCCGGATGCCTTCTGGTAACAAAAACATTTTCAGGCTTATAGCCTCCGTGTTGAATAAGCCCAAGGCCTATTGCCGTTCCCAGATTTCCTCCTCCAATAATGCTTATATTTCCTGTCATATAAGTAAATGTTATTATTTAGTAACTGTATATATGATTACCGCCCTTTTCTCTGACTATGGCATTATGTGCCATTAAGCGTACGGCATTTATTTTGATAAATCCCTGACTGTCCTTCTGGTCAAATCCGCCTTCAATATCCATACTTGAAAGGTCTTTGTCATAAAGAGAGCTGGGAGATTCACGGCCATCAACCAGTATGTTTCCTTTATAAAGGGTCAGATAAACAACTCCATCAATATATTCCTGACTTTTATTGATGGCAGCCATCAGGAAATCCATTTCCGGGCTGAACCAGAATCCGTAATAAATGAGTTCAGCAAATTTTGGTGAAAGCATATTTCGCAAACGCATTACCTCACGGTCCATTGCAATTCCTTCTATGTCCATATGTGCCAGATATAGAATTGCTGCGCCCGGTGTCTCATATACACCACGGGATTTGATCCCTACAAAGCGATTTTCAACCATATCCAAGAGGCCAATTCCGTTTTTGCCACCAAGCTCATTCAGATAGGTGAACAGTTCAAGGGGATTGGTTTTTTCAGTCTGATCCTCCTTATTCACCACTTTTACCGGTATTCCGTCTTTAAAATGGATCTCTATCTTTGTTTCTTTATCCGGGGCATCCTGTGGAATCACCATTTTGGTTAAGATCTCTTTATCTGCCTTATATGCAGGGTCCTCAAGAATTCCTGCCTCATGACTGATATGCATCAGGTTATCATCTTCGCTGTATGGTTTTTTAAGGGATGCCTTTACAGGAATATTCTTTTCTTCAGCGTAGTTGAGCATATCGGTTCTTCCTTTGAATTTTTTCAGAAATTCTTCGTCTTTCCATGGAGCATAAACAAAAATACCTGGCTGAAGTGCATAATATGCCAGTTCAAATCTTACCTGATCATTCCCTTTCCCGGTTGAACCATGGGATACAATATTTGCATCTTCTTCACGGGCAATCTGAATTTGTCTTTTAGAGATAAGTGGACGTGCAACTGCAGTTCCCAGCATATACCTGTTCTCATAAATGGCATTACCTTTAATGGCCGGGAAAATATAATCCGTTACCAGCTCTTCTTTCAGGTCTTCAATATATACTTTTGAGGCGCCAATTTTCAGGGCTTTTCCCTTTACGGCCTCAAAGTCATCATCCTGTCCCACGTCTGCAACATAGGCTATAACTTCATAATTTTTTTCAATTAGCCATTTCAGAATTACTGAGGTATCCAAACCTCCGCTGTACGCCAGAATTACTTTTTCTTTTTTCATTTTTTTCTGTGTTAAATATTTTTGATGTATGCAATTGGTTGAAATTTTTTTGAGATCACAAGAACTGAATTCCCGGCTTTTTTCAGACCGGTATGCAGAATACTTAAAGTATGTAATTTGCTGATCAGGGCCTGATCCGGTCTTCCAGTTCCGGGAAAATAAGTACCAGGCGATGCCTGATGTCGCTTTCAGTGGTTCCGTCCCTTGGAATGATAAGAATGGTGTCGTCACCGGCAATGGTTCCTGCAAATTCGTAAGGTTCAGACATATCAATGACCATTGCCAGACTACTGGCATAGCCAGGTACGGTTTTTATCAAAGCCAGTTTTTGTGCAAATTCAAGTCCGATAAATCCATTGGATACAAACCCTGAAGTGCTGTCCTGAATTTTTACACTTTTTTTATCAACATGGGTTGTGTATATGTATTTCCCATCATTTGTTGCAATTTTAACCACTTTTAAAAATTTCAAATCTCGTGATAGTGTTGCCTGAGTACATGCATACCCCTTGTCTGTGAGTAGCATAAGGAGTTCTTCCTGATTATGGATTTCATGTGTATTGATGAGCTGACTGATTGTTACCAAACGGTTTGACTTATTCTTCATAATGCATAAATATACAATTAGAGTGCAAAAATATGCATTATTGTTTTAAATATCCAAATTTTTTTGAAATTTATTTGTACTTTTGGCCTTATTTTAATTCAATATGAATATAGAAATTAAAAAAGTTATAGTACTTGGTTCAGGTGCCTTAAAAATCGGAGAGGCCGGAGAATTTGATTATTCAGGATCACAGGCTTTAAAAGCCATGAAAGAAGAGGGTATTGAAACTGTTTTGATCAATCCGAATATTGCTACGGTTCAGACTTCAGAAAAAATTGCAGATAAAATTTACTTCGTACCTGTTACTCCGGATTTTGTAGAACAGGTGATTCAGAAGGAAAATCCTCAGGGAATTTTGCTTGCTTTTGGTGGCCAGACTGCTTTAAACTGTGGGATTGAGATGTTTGAGCAGGGGATGTTTGAAAAATACAAACTGAAAATTCTGGGAACTCCCATTCAGGCCATAATGGATACCGAGGACAGGGAGTTTTTTGTGAACAAACTGGCAGAGATTAATGTAAAAACCCCAAGGAGTATTGCTGTAAATGATGTGAAATCGGCATTGGAGGCAGCTGGAGAACTTGGTTTCCCGGTTATTATCAGGGCAGCCTATACGCTGGGTGGGCAGGGGAGTGGTTTCAGCTCGGATATGAAAGAACTTGAAGCCATGGCTTCAAAAGCTTTTACCTATACAAACCAGATTCTGGTGGAAGAATCCCTGAAAGGATGGAAAGAGGTGGAGTATGAAGTAGTTAGGGATAAGTATGACAATTGTATTACGGTTTGTAACATGGAGAATTTTGATCCGCTTGGCATCCATACCGGAGAAAGCATTGTGGTTGCTCCATCGCAGACATTAACCAACAGCGAATATCATAAACTACGGGAATTATCATTAAAAATAATCCGGCACATTGGTGTGGTTGGAGAATGCAATGTGCAGTATGCACTGGATCCTGATTCCGAGGATTACAGGGTAATTGAAGTGAATGCACGACTTTCCAGATCCAGTGCACTGGCTTCGAAGGCTACCGGTTACCCGCTTGCTTTTGTGGCTGCCAAGCTGGCTTTGGGTTATGGCCTTCATCAATTGAAGAATTCGGTAACACAGACTACCACTGCCTGTTTTGAACCTTCACTGGATTATATTGTATGTAAGATTCCCCGTTGGGATTTGAATAAATTTCAGGGAGTTTCCCACCTGATTGGAAGTAGCATGAAAAGTGTGGGGGAGGTGATGGCAATTGGAAGGACCTTTGAAGAAGCCATCCAAAAGGGCTTGCGGATGATCGGGCAGGGGATGCATGGTTTTATTGGCAACAGGGATCTTTCTTTTGAAAATCTGGATAAAGAACTAGCCGAGCCTACGGACATGCGGATTTTTGTAATTGCCGCAGCCATGGAAGAGGGTTACAGTGTGGAAAAACTTCATGATCTTACAAAAATAGATAAGTGGTTTTTGTATAAATTGGAGAACATTGTAAAACTCAGGAATGAACTGGTTGTATTTAATGATATTGAGCTTGTTCCAAAAGATAAATTATTAAAGTCAAAGGTTTTTGGTTTTTCTGATTTCCAGCTTGCACGTTATATATTAAAGTCTGATGTTGAAAGCATAGAAGCGGGTTTAATGATGGTGCGGAATTTCCGTAAAAAAGCAGGAATTATTCCCCGGGTAAAACAAATTGATACCCTGGCAGCTGAATATCCTGCACAAACCAATTATTTGTATCTGACCTATAGCGGTAGTGAGCATGATATTGATTTTGAGGATCATAATTCAATTGTGGTTCTGGGCTCCGGAGCCTATAGAATTGGCAGCAGTGTGGAATTTGACTGGTGTACGGTAAATGCTCTGGATACAGTGAAAAATGAAGGCTATCGCTCCGTTATGATCAATTTTAATCCGGAAACGGTAAGTACAGATTATGATATAAGTGACCGATTGTATTTTGATGAACTTTCCTTTGAAAGGGTGATGGATATTCTTGATCTTGAAAATCCTCACGGAGTGATTGTTTCCATGGGAGGACAAATACCCAACAACCTGGCAATGAGATTGCATAAGCAAAATGTTCATATCCTTGGTACATCACCCATTTCTATTGATAATGCAGAAAACCGGCATAAATTCTCCATGATGATGGATAAGATAGGAGTTGATCAGCCCAGATGGAAGGAATTGACAGAAGTGCAGGAGATCCATAAGTTTGTTGACCGGATTGGGTTCCCGGTATTAATAAGGCCATCGTATGTGCTATCCGGTGCTGCAATGAATGTGGTTTCCAATAAAGTGGAAATGGATCATTTCCTCGGACTGGCTGCCAATGTTTCCAAACAATATCCTGTAGTGGTCTCGGAGTTTATTGAACAGGCTAAAGAGATTGAGATAGATGCGGTAGCAAATAAAGGAGAAATTGTAACTTATGCAATTTCTGAACACGTTGAGTTTGCAGGTGTTCACTCAGGGGATGCAACCATGGTTTTTCCACCTCAGAAAATTTATTTTGAAACGGTTCGCAGAATTAAAAGGATTGCCCGGCAGGTGGCAAAAGAACTCAATATCTCCGGGCCATTTAATATGCAATTCCTGGCCAAGGATAATGATATTAAGGTGATTGAGTGTAACCTGAGAGCTTCCAGAAGTATGCCTTTTGTATCAAAGGTCCTGAAGATTAATTTAATTGAACTTGCAACAAAGGTGATGCTTGAAAAGAAAGTAGAAAAACCCTTAAAATCACTTTTCGATCTTGATTATGTGGGAGTGAAAGCTCCACAGTTTTCTTTCTCAAGATTGCAAAAGGCAGATCCGGTCCTGGGAGTAGATATGTCTTCTACCGGTGAAGTAGGCTGTATTGGTGAAGATTTCTATGAAGCTATATTGAAAGCCATGCTTTCAGTGGGATACCGGATACCAAAAAAAGGAGTATTGTTATCTACCGGTCCGGCACGTTCGAAAGTAGAATTGATTAACAGTACAAGAGCATTAAGTGAGAAAGGGTATAAACTTTACGCTACAAGGGGTACTCAAAGATTCTTAAAGTCGAACGGTATTGATGTTACTCCGGTAGCCTGGCCGGATGAAGATGCGAAGCCGAATGCAATAGACCTGATCCGGAACAAGGAGGTGGATTTTATTGTTAATATTCCAAAGGATTTATCAAAATCAGAGCTGGAAAACGATTATACAATTCGCCGGAGTGCAGTAGATTATAATATTCCGCTTATTACCAATGCCCGCCTGGCCAGTGCGTTTATTCTGGCTTTTTGTAACCTGGAAAGAAAGGACATTGGAGTAAAAAGCTGGGACGAATATTAGGAAGAACAGGAATTGTAAATAATAATGCCTTATTTGCGTTAAAATGATTATAGTTAAAGAAGCCACTCCTGCAAATGCTGAGGAAATTGCCGGTTTTCAATTGGCGATGGCCCGGGAAACAGAAAATCTTAAACTAAACAGGGAAGTTGTAAAATCGGGTGTTGATGCCGTCTTTAAGGATAATGCCAAAGGTCGTTATTTTGTTGCTTTGAATGAGGATAAAGTAATTGCTTCTTTAATGATTACTTATGAATGGAGTGACTGGCGAAATGGAAATGTTTATTGGATTCAATCTGTTTATGTATTGCCTGAATACCGTGGGAAGGGGGTGTTTAAAAAGATGTATCTTCATATCAAAGACCTGGTACTGAAAGACCCTTCTTTAACAGGGGTTCGGCTGTATGTGGATAAAACCAATCACAGAGCACAGAAAGTCTATGAAAAAATTGGGATGAATGGTTCCCATTATCAATTGTTTGAATGGATGAAATAATACATTCTTTTTTAAATCTGTCTTATTGGATATTGATTCCTGCATTGATTACCGGAGGCTTATACTTTGTATTGATTTTTATATTTTATTCCGGATGGAAGAAAACACCTGAATTTGTTTCAGATAAGCCGGAATACTCTGAAGTAAAAGTTAGTATTATCATTGCTTTCAGGAATGAAAAAAAAAATCTTCATCAGCTGGTGGAAGACCTGAAAACCCAATCTTATTCCAAAGATCTTCTCGAAGTAGTTTTTATTGATGACAATTCTGAAGATGGTTCTGCTGAAATTCTCCGGGAGCTGATTAAGGAATTACCAGGGTACATCCTGGTAAAGAACCACGGAACAGGAAAGAAGCAGGCATTAGAGGCTGGAATTGGAATAAGCTCAGGTGATTTAATTGTAGCAACTGATGCCGATTGCAGACCGGATAAGCAATGGCTGGCATCCCTGGTTTCATATTATTTAAGAAAGCACCCCCACATGATTTTGGGTCCGGTTCTTCCGATGAAGGAAAAAGGTTTTTTTTTGGGAATTGTATCATTAGAGTTTTATAGTTTAATCGCTTCTGCTGCTGGTTCTTCCGGTGTGGGCCATCCGGTTCTGAGCAACGGTGCGAATCTGGCTTATCAAAAAAGAATCCTTGGGAATATCAATGATCCGTTTATGAAAAATCTGCCTTCAGGAGACGATATTTTTCTTTTGCAGAATTTAAAAAAACTAAAATCTTCTGAAATATACTTTCTGAAGTCACGGGATGCAATTGTTCAAACCCGGATGCCGGAAACGTTTAAAGAATTCCGGCAACAAAGAGTCCGATGGGCTTCAAAAAGTAAAGTTTATACTGACCCGGATATGATTCTCACCGGAATGCTTGTGTTGGGAATGAATCTTTTTATTGTTTTTAGTTTGCTTTCAGGATTCTACAACTTTGAATGGTTTTTTCTGTATTTAACACTAATGGTGGTAAAATCTATACCTGATTTTGTCCTGCTAAGATCGGTTTTGGCTTTTTTCAGGAGAAAAGATTTATTAAAATTTTTTCTTCCTCTACAATTTGCCTATCCTTTTTATGTTATTTTTACCGGATTTTTTGGGTTTTTTAATCATAAATATATCTGGAAAGGCAGACACTGGTAGAAGGTTAAATCAGTAACATTGCCTTATTCAATTATATTAATTCCCTCTTGAAAACAATGCGAAGAAAAAAAGTACTTATTAAGTAAACTTTAGCTGGATTTTTGCGTAAATAATCAAATATTTGTAAGTATTAATTAAATTAAAATAGATGAAAAATCTGCCAAAAACAGGTAAGCTGATCATTTTGTTCCTCACAATTTCTTTAGCCTATTATTCCTGTAAGAAAGATGAGGTTTACAAACCTGCTGTAATAGAAACTGGCGCAATAACTGATATTACATTTACTTCAGCGAAAGTAAGCGGGACTATTTCCGATCTTGGAAGTGGTGCTGATGAGCATGGTCATTGCTGGTCAACAAACCCTGAACCTACAATAAACGATTTTGTAACCAGTCTTGGAGCACCTTCAACGGGTTCTTTTACTAGTGAGATGACCAATCTTGAAATGGGAATGGAGTATTATGTCAGAACCTATGTTATCCAGGGAGAGGAAATAGTTTATGGTCCGGTTAAGAGTTTCAAAACACTGAATGGAGTTCCTGAATTAACCACAAAGCAGGTAGAAATTAAAACCATTAAGTCGGTTATCGCAGGCGGGGAAGTAAGTATTGATGGAAACGTGGATGTTACGGCCCGTGGAGTGTGCTGGAATACTACCGGAACTCCTACTGTAAATGATAATTCAACCAGTGATAGCCTGGGTACCGGAAGTTTTGTTAGTATGCTGGACAGCCTGGAAAAAAACACTAAGTATTATCTCAGGGCATATGCTGTTAGTTCTTATGGAATCGGATACGGAAATGAAGTGGAGTTTGAAATTGTGGTTGCCCCGGGTGCAGACCTGACAGACAACAGAGATGGTAAGGTTTATAAAACCGCACAAATTGGTACACAACTCTGGATGGCTGAGAATTTGAAT
>JANTGF010000126.1 GCA_024763075.1 Bacteroidales bacterium
TAATGCTACACCCTGATTATCAATATACACCAAAACTCATTCATTCCATGTGTTATCTTATTGCCAACGGAGTTTATGAAGTGGTAATAGGATCAAGGATATTAGGAAAAGGTGCTTTAAAAGGTGGTATGCCTGCCTATAAGTACATTGCAAACCGCCTGCTGACTCTGTTCCAGAATATTATGATGAATCAGAAACTGTCTGAATATCACACCGGATACAGGGCCTTTTCTGCGAACGTCCTCAAACAAATACCTTACAACAAAGATTCGGACGATTTTGTATTTGATAATCAGATTCTTGCTCAGATTTTCTATGCCGGGTTTGAAATCGCAGAAATCACCTGCCCCACAAAGTATTTTAAGGAAGCCTCATCCATAAATATCAAACGGAGTATAAAATACGGACTTGGCGTTTTAAGCGTTACCACTGCTTATTTCTTACAGAGGTTGCATCTGGGAAATTTCCGTTTGTTTAAAGGCATTAAAAATATATGAATAACCAGAGGTAAAATAAAAAAAACTTAATGTAGCCAGGCCTGGTTTCTGAGAATTTCATTCAGTATATCCACAGCTTTTATTTTCATTTACAATTTTAGTTTAGTATCATTGTGCAAATATTTTTTGATTTATAATAAACATTTTTTCCATGAAACAGCTCCTTTTTATTTTCTTTTCTCTATTTGTTATTTCAGCCTGTTCACCTTTGAAAAAAACACATCAGGAGTATGATAAAACTGTTGATTTTAGTAAATATAAAACTTTTAGCTTTTACTCCTGGGATAATAAAAACAATGAACTGATCAATAAGAACGATCAACAAATGATCAGCTATTCTATTGAGAATGAACTGGAGGACAGAGGAATAGAACTTACAAATTTTACAAGCGATTTAATTGTTGATGTTTATGTTACCCTGGTGGACAAGGTAGGCCGTGCTGCTTACACCAATTACTACCATACCGGCTACTGGAACAGTTTTTATTTTGGTCCCTTTGGGTACTCATCATTTAACTACTGGCCCAAAGAATTTACGGAAGCAACCATCATTATCAATATTTTTGATATGAAGGAAAAGAAACTCGTCTGGCATTCATCCGGAACAGGAAAAATAAACGATGATGAAACTGAAAGAGAAAAGGGAATTCCAGATGCCATTAAGCATATGTTTTTCAAATTCCCAAAAAAGAAAGTAAAGAAATAAATATGAGGGAATCCCGAAAATGTTAAGCGATCTCCTTAACTGAAGCTACGGAGGATAAGAAAGGCAAAAGGTTGAAGGAGAAGACTGAAGGCTGAAGGCAGAAGGCAGAAAGCTAAAAGCTGAATGTTGAAAAAAGAACCTTGAAAAGCCAAATAAATTTGATGATTTGATGATTTGAAAATGATGTGATAGTTCTGCAGAACAAATTGTCCACTGGCTGAGCTTGTCGAAGCCAGTTTTACGTTTGAAACAAAATCCAGGAATCAAGAAACAAATAAACCCCATAACGAAATTAATAAATAATAAATGTTAAATGAAAAGGTTAATTGCGCCGATAGGTGCAAAATATTTGTAGCTTACCAAGACATAAATTGTATAAAAGTGCCGTAGGTACGGCATGAACATAGCAAAAATAAAAAGTTTGATCGGAAAAAAGAACCTTGAAAAGCCATATAAATATCCTTAGCCATTTAGCAAAGAGGTTTAAGCTTATCTGAAAATCTTTATGGCAGTTCCCTCTTTTTGAACGGAACATTACTATTTTCTTCAAGGATGCCCCTGATCTTATTTATTAAACTGGTAGGAGATGAATAACTGGTGTGCTCAAGAAAAATAATAAGTAATTCATTATCAGGATATTGCCTGATAGAGTTTCGGAAACCATTCCATTTTCCGTCATGGTAGATTTCCAGTTCACTTTTTCTGTCGTTTATTCTGAATCCAAACCCATAGGATATTTTCCGGCCATACCTGGTTTCACCCTTAGTGTACATCTTTTCCAGGGTTTCTTTTTTAATCAGCCGATAACTATTGAGTCCGTTTATCCATTTTAACAGATCCCCAGCGGTAGAGTACACATTCTTGTCACCCACAACAGCATCATTTACCGTTCCAGGGATCTCCACATGATATCTTCGACGATACAGCCGGTATCCTGACAGTTGATTGGGGTGAATACTGTCATGTGCAAAACTGTAAACAAAGGAATCTTCCATGTCCAAAACCTGAAATATATTTTTTCGGATAAATTCACCAAATTTCTGTCCGCTTACTTTTTCCACAATAGCTGCAAGAAGCATATAGTTGGTATTGGAATAATCAAAAATTGCTCCAGGCCTGAAAAAAGGAGAGATTTTTTCCTTGATCATCAAATCAATGACCTGCATATTAGTGGGCGGAATTTCTTTGTCCCATTTATGTTCAACGATCCAAAAATATTTGGGTAAACCGGAAGTGTGATTTAGCAATTGACGGATCGTAATCCGGTCATAGGGAAGTTCTGGAAAGTACTTAATGATTGTGTCATCCAGGTGGATCAGCCCTTTTTCATAAAGCATCATTATAGCCGTAGCAGTAAATTGCTTGCTTACAGAAGCCAGCTGGAAAGCAGAATGATCATTGATTCTTGTTCGTTCACTAAAATCGGCTATTCCCATCAACTTACTATATAATTTTTTACCGTTTTTTGCGACCAGAACACTGCCATGAAAATCATATCTTTTATTGGCTCTCTCCAGGAGCGAATCGATTTTTTGTGTTACAATCTTAATCTTTTTTTCAGGAAATCCCGGGATGGTGTCAACCGGCTTTATAAGTTCAGGTACTTCTTCAGGAAATTGTTTGCTCTTGTTTTTTGGGGAATTTCCGAAAACAGAAAGCAGCAAAATCGAGATAATGAGAATGCTAAAAGCTACAAGAATCAAGCTGACTGCTGAGGGCGGCCTTCTAAGGGTAATTTTATTAAAAAACAAATATTTTCTCCACTCAGTCACAAAAGCTATTTTTCATTTTAAGCTTACAAAGGAAGTAAATAATTACAAGGAATCTACAGATGAAAACCGGTATTTATTAACGGAGTTCTTAACATCGACCAGCATTACTGTATATTTTATTTCACTGTATTAATTTTATTTACAGATAGTTATGATACATCTTAAAAAACAAACACGAATGTTCCCAATATGTTAATCCGGAAAATTAGCTTCCCACTGTGCTTATCCCTTTGGACTTCGGTTCCCTAATTTTCTTACGATTAAGTTCCACCAACAAATTTGAGGTTTTAACATACCCCATATTTGGGTTTCCCTAAATCGGGATTTCATGCTTTCCGTCCCTCAGTCCTTCGCGCATCCATGCAGTTCACTTCATTCCTGCATGAATAAAGCAGGTTAAATTACCTTAAAATCTCAGAAAACTGTTAATTGTTGGACAATCATCCATTATTTGTATTATTTTTGTAGGGTAAAGATAAATGTCCATGCGCAAAACTGCAACATACTTGTTTCTTTCATTTTTTTTCCTTTTTGGTGCGATGGGCCAGGATTATCTGAATTATCCGGAGTCATGGGCACCTGTTCCGGGTCCGGATAAATATTACAAAGATTCTGTGAGACAGGCACAGGCAAATGTTTCCAAGCTTCCGCCTTTGAAGGTAAAAATAAATCTGGGAACTTCATTTTCTACGGGAGGATATTACGGAAACACCATTCAATCCTGGGTAGCCCCGGAAATCAATTATCAGGTTTCCAACAGACTGAACCTGAGAGTGGGTGTGGCGGTTTCAAATAATTATATGACCTCATTGCCCGGTTTTCAGGAAGGAAATATGTCACGCGCTTCCAACTCATGGTTCAATTACAAGGTTTATGTCAGTGGTGATTACATGATTAAAGAAAATCTGGTTGTTTCAGGAACCCTCATGAAAAGCATTGATCAGACACCCACCTGGGTGGGAAGGCCCTCCTATTACAACCAGAATTATGAGAGTATGTCTATGTCGGTTCATTACCGGATCAATGATTACATGTCTGTTGGTGCAGGTATTCAGATTAACCGGGGAAATGTGCCCTATTATTATAATCCGATGATGCAACCATTTGGGAACCAGATGTCTCCTTTTGCTCCGGGTCCATATTATTAATATCTCCGAAACATCCGGCGGATGAATATTCTAATCACTTCACTGGCACCCGTATTTATTATTCTATTTTATGTTTATTCAAGAGACAAATATGAAAAAGAGCCATGGAAGTTGCTCCTTAAAACTCTTGTTGCAGGCGGTTTAGTTAGTGTTCCGGTTATTTTCTTTGAATCTTTTCTTGGTGTTTTTTCCCCACCATCCGGCATACTAAAAGCAGCCTTCGATGCTTTTGTAATTGCCGGTTTTATTGAAGAGGGATTTAAGTTTCTTGTATTTTTGTTGCTTATATGGAAGAATAAGGAATTCAATGAGAAATTTGACGGCATTGTGTATGCGGTGTTTATTTCACTGGGTTTTGCCGGAGTAGAGAATATTCTTTATGTTTCCAGTGATATTTCTGTCGGACTCAGTCGGGCACTGACTGCCGTTCCTGCCCATGCCTTATTTGGTATAACTATGGGGTATTATTACGGGCTTGCCCGTTTTTACCCGTTGAATAGAAGTCAGTATCTTAGAAAAGCACTTTTATGGCCTGTTTTACTTCATGGCTTTTATGATTTTTGTCTGATGAGTGGTCAGCCTTTCCTGCTTTTGTTATTTATTCCTTTTATTGCTTATCTCTGGATCAGTGGTTTTCGTAAAATGAAAGATTTGTCTGACCGGTCCATTTTCAGAAACGATGAAGGATAAACGATAACTGTTAAACGTTGATCGATAGAAGAACCAGGAGACAATTTTGAAAAGCCAGATCAATTTGAAAATTTGATGATTTGATAATTTGAAAATGAGGTGGTAATTATGGAGAATAAATTGCCTGCTGGCTGAGCTTGTCGAAGTCAGAAAGACTGAGAGAAAACAGAAGTTAAATTTTCATTTTAAATATTTTGAATTTTAGGCACTTTAGGCATTTTGAATTTTAGTCACTCTGAATTTCAGGCATTATCAATGGTCAAAAAACAAGGGAGGAATCATTAAGGAATGAATACAATAAGCTGATTCTTTTTCCTGCCATGCCTGGGTGAAGCTATTGATGTGCGAAACAAATAATCATGGTCGGATTCTGTTTCGGAAGGTTGCTTAAGATTAGTAAATGATCCAGATGGACTTGCCATTTTATAACTGATCATTTAGATTAATATCCCAGCGAGCACGGCTTCATAATTTCTAGCGAGTAATCCGGGTCAATTTCGAAATACCCTGCCTAAACTTAGTCCCTCAAGCCAGTTTATAAATTTTTGCAAAACATTAAATATCAGTGTCAGGTACAGAATCAGGGAACCCAGCCATATCACTATAATGTTAAACCATACCGTGTCAATCGTCAGGTTTCCAATTTTTTTAACCGGAGCATAAAGATGGGCTCTTCCATATTTTGACTTCGGATCCATATAAATTTGATCGACCTTCCTAACCAGTTGATTATCAATTTCTAATATTTTACGAATACGGGCTCTGTTGGTAACCTGGTTGGCAAGCTTATCATTGTAATAATCAAGTTTCAATTTTATAAGTTTTTCCTTACCCTCCGGCATCGAAAATATTTCAGTATAAATTTTATCCAATTCGTCACTTGCTTCCATTTCCGATTTCTGCACCCTTTTTCTAACTGACGCCAGGTAGTTCAGGGTATAGTTCAAAACTGTTGAATCAAATACTGCCAGTGTTAATTTATCTGATTGAGTAAATGGCGGCCATGAATAAAACTTTCCGGATGACCTGATTTCATTTGAAAGCAGAGTAAGATTATACTTGCTTTGAATGGTATCCAATTGCAGCTTTTTATTATTCAAAACTTCATTCGCTCTTACCTTAAGATTAGGAATCAGATACGCTAACTGATAGGAGGCATTCCTTTTCTTTTTTTCAGCTTCAAAGAAAAGTTTCTCAAACTTATTGTTTTTAAACTGATTAACCACCAGGGCTTCATAGCTCCATCTGGAGGGCATTACATCTCCAATCAGGGGAACAAAAACCGGGTGACGCAACACCTTATTTAATCTGTCAAAATCAACAACCACACCACTGAGTAAAAACTGAGGGATGAGGATAAAAGGTATAAGTATATAAATGGTGATTACTGAATTCAGACCCGAAGAAATATTCAAGCCAATCATATTGGCAATACAGGATGTGCTAAAGAGTATAATCCAATAGGAGAGATCCAGGCCTTTAATGCCCAGAATTGCATTTGCTATTATGACAAACGAGAATGACTGAACTGCTGAAATAAAGAAAACCAAAATAACTTTTGAATTAAGATAACTCAGGCGATTAAGGTTCAAAAAAGATTCTCTTTCCAATATTTTCCTGTCGCTGATGATTTCTTCCGCACTTGTCATCAACCCCATAAACAAAGCCACTACCACAGCCATAAACAGGTATGCAGGTAAGTTTTCATTTTCCTGAAAAACATAAGTTCCTCCCGGAGAATTTTCCCTTACAAATTTTGTAAAAAATCCTATGATCAATGCAAGCAGGGGGGGTTCAATAAAATTAATCAGCATATACTGCCGGTTTGCAAGTTTTGACAATACATTACGTGTTAAGAACACCTTGAATTGTTCATAAGAGCCCGGGATTTTTGAAATCACCTTTGGTAGTTCTTCTTTTTTCTTAATAAGCAGAGTTTTTGACTCAATCTCCTTCCTGTAGTGATTGTGCCATTCCACCGGGTTTACCTTACGCTCCTTGGTTAGCTTCCCAAATTCATCCACCTCTTTTGCCTCCACAATCCTAAGAACCTCTTCCGGATTAACATTTCCACAACTGATGCACTGGCCCTCTTCGGCATTCACATAATGGCTGTATGATTTAAAGTAAACCAGTGCATCGATAGGGTTTCCTCTGTAAATAGGGTAACCTCCTTTGTCAAGGATAAGAATCAAGTCGAATAGTTTATAAATATCTGAAAACGGTTGATGTATATTCACGAAAATCAGTTTATCCTTCAAAGTTTGCTCTTTCAGAAGGTGCATCACTTTTTCAGAATCCATGGAGGACAGTCCGGAAGTGGGTTCATCAATAAACAAAATAGCCGGCTCACGAATCAGTTCAAGTGCAAAATTTAAGCGTTTGCGTTGGCCGCCGCTAATAAATTTCTTTAGCGGATTCCCCACCTTAAGATTTCTGACATCATCCAGCTCAAGATCTGCAAGGGTTTTGCTTACTTTTTTGATCAGTTCATTCTTTGAAAGATTACTAAAACAAAGCTTCGCATTAAAATAAAGGTTCTGAAAAACCGTAAGTTCCTCTATCAGCAGATCATCCTGGGGAACATAACCAATCAAACCGGTCAGTTTTTCTTTATCTTTTTGAATATCATAACCATTAATAAAGACTTTCCCGTTCATGGGTTCAACTTTTCCACTCAGAATATTCAGCAAAGTTGATTTGCCTACTCCGCTCCCACCCATGATGCCAATCAGGTTTCCTGATTCAGTTGAAAAACTCAAATGCTTAATTCCATTCAGACCTTTTTTATATCTGAATTCAATATTTTCAGCTGTAAAATGAATTCGGGTTGCATCTTCCCTGTAAAAAAACCTTCCGATAATATCGCTGTAGTAAACCGGTTTTATCAAAGGGCCTGTTATCAAAGCTCCCTGATTCAGAATATAGATCCTTGAGGGAATGATAATTTCACCATTCAGATAAAGAAGGTTTTCTCCTGAGTATTTAAAAACAAATGTTTGAGTTGGTTCATGATACAGGAAGACAATATTCCCATCCAAATCCTCCCTGAAAATACATTTGATTCCGGATTGACCAATAAATTCTTCCTTACCAACAACCAGCAGTTCCTTTTTGTCCACTTCCCCTGAGAAAGGGTCAATAATGAAGGCTTTTGTGATATCAAAAACAGCATCTTTGATATTAAAACTTTTTGCAACAAAACGGACAAACATAAGTTCCCGTTCAGTCATGACTTCATCTTCATTAATAAATTCAAACAAACGAATAAAAATGATGAATTTTTCCCTCTGAATCAGGCTCCTGCTTACCTCATCACATATTTTTGACACCAGAGTTGTATTGAATTCCTTATCTGATCCCTTTACGGAAACAGAATATACGGAAGTGTCCTGGATATTGGATTTGATGTAATGATCGAATAACCTGAGGTATTTTTTGGTAAGCTTAGAATTCAAATGCTGGGAAAGATACGATTTAACAATATTCCGGCCCCTGAATGAAATTCCTTCCTTTTCATCCACATTTGCAATAATGGCAAATAGCCGGAGTAGTGCATTCAGAATCGACTCATTCATTTTTTAAAATTCAAATTATCTTTTCGTAATTATAGTTAGCATTGCTTTGACCTTTTAAGAACTTATATTAAGAAAGGATCTCATAATTTCTGTCTATAAATACCTGTCAATGATCAATATATTTCTTACTATAAAAGGAATAACAAAAAATTTCCAGACTTTTAATACTAAATAATCTTATTGCGAAGGGAATCAATAATAGTGGTAAGTTTTCTATATGTCTCCTGGCTGATACCTTCCTCACTGTTACCATAAATACTCTTAATGCCCAACAACTCTGTATAGATTTCATTCACGTCTGCATCATCCATTAAAGGTTTCATAACATCAAGAAGCTTGTCGAGAGAAGTTTGTTGTTCAACAACTATTTCCAGTATTTTTTTGTTATTGGAAGCCACCAGACCCAGTTGAGTTGAAATATAAAGGCTTTCAATCCAACTCCCGGCTATTACCAAAACTGCAAGTTTATCTTTCTGATTACCTGTTAAATAACTATATGTTTCAAAAAATGAGTCTGAAATAATTGTAACCAGGGAATCCTCATTGTTGATATTGTCTTCAACCCTCTGACAACAGTCTTTATAATAATCTGTAAAAGCATTAATTTCGTTCAGCAATCTCTTTGACACATTCAGGTACAAAAGAATCTGCTGAGTTTCCATAAAGGTAACGGAGTAACAAAGGTCTGCTCCGTAAATTCCAAGATTTAATGCCTTTTCAGGTTGTAAAAAGTAATGATCTGCATTGTCAACTGAATTGGAAAGCGCAGGAAGATAAGGAGCTCCTGTTTCCTCAAGCAAGGAAGTGATATAAAAAGAATTAGGAAGCGGATAGCCTGTTACTTCAAAAATAGCTTCATTTTTCTCCATTTCCAGGATAGGGATTTCTGTTCCCTTCTGCTCGTTCACCGGCTTTGTATGGCACGAAGTAAAAACCACACCGGCAATTATAACGAACAAAGTCCCATACAGAAGTTTAGAATTTCCTATTAACCGCATAATATAAAATTGTACAATAAATGCTCAATTTTGCAATATACAAAATGTACCTGGTAAAAAAAAGTGAGGCACGGTAAATTTAATTCAAATCTGTTTGTTTATAAGTAATTTAGAAAGCAGGTGTAATCGGCCGGTCGCCCCTATTTTCAACTGCCTGTATCAACATGATAATATCAATATATACTGTAAAATACGTTAATAAAAGCGAATATTTAAATTATTTTTTGTAACTTGCTAAGTAAATTAAAAAAATAGCAAATTTTAAAATCCTTTTTTATATAAAAGAAACAGATTTCATGAAAACAAATTTGTCCGGACCCAATGTATCATTATCACAAAAAATCTCCGCTACTCTGTTCTTTCCTCTTTATGCTGCCCTGTTATTCTCTGTCCTATTATCTGGTTGTCGAAAAACCGAACCTTTCGGGGAAGCATTGGATACATACCTGAATTCCTTACCCCCCATTTCAGAAGCCATGCCGGAGGAACAAGATCCGGAGGTAGTCAACACCGAAGTGGATACTACTGTTGAATATATTTATAGAACAGATTACTATACAGCTGCAGCGGGTTACGATAAACAAATTGTTCTTAATCCCCAGACTGACGTTATCTACCCCGGTGCACTGGTAAAAGGTGAATCCATCCTTGACGGGAGTTACACGCTTATCCCGGCGAAAAGAAAACCCATAACCATTTCCACATCATTGACCGGAGGGTCCACTGTCTCGGTTGTGGTGAATGACCCTAAATTGTCCACGGTAAGGGAAGCTGTAAATACCCTTATGGACCAGGATTATGATGTTCCACCTGCCAATATGGGATTTACCATTGATCAGGCTTATTC
>JANTGF010000127.1 GCA_024763075.1 Bacteroidales bacterium
GATTACCGGTAACCTATTATAAATCAGTTGATGATCTTCCTCCTTTCAGAGATTATGATATGGAAGGCCGTACCTATAAATATTTTAGGGGGGAACCTTTGTTCCCGTTTGGTTTTGGTTTAAGCTATACAACTTTTAAATACAAAAACCTTTCCTTAATTAATAATGAATTATCCCCTGAGGGTACCATTCAAATCAAAATGGAAATTGAAAATACGGGAAAAATGGATGGTGATGAGGTATTACAGGTATATGTTCGGTCTGAAAATACAGGTAAAGGAGATGCAAATAAGAAACTTATTGCATTTAAACGGCTGCATTTCGAATCCGGAGAGTCTAAAAATATTGATCTGGATATTCCAGTGAGTGATCTGGCCGCGTATGATAATAAAAGCGGTGATTTTGTAACCTTACCTGGAAATTATATATTGGAAATTGGTACTTCCTCTAAGGATATCCGGGCCAGCCTTGAATTGAAGTTGAAAGTTGAATGATTGGAGATGTTTGATGGTCTAAAAACATTCATTATACATTTTGTGGTTCATGAGAATTCTTAGGACGAAAAAATAACAGACTTTTTCTATTTTTACGGATCAAATCATCAAATAAATAAAAATGAGCAAAACATTTACCATCGGAGTGGATTATGGCACTGATTCCGTGAGAGCAGTAGTTGTGAATACGGATACAGGAGAAATGGTAGCAGAATCTGTATTTTCTTATCCACGTTGGAAAGGAGGCAATTATTGCAATGCAGCTGAAAACCGGTTCCGGCAACACCCGCTGGATTACATTGAAGGATTAAAGTCAACCGTAAAAGAAGTGGTTTCCCAATGCGGAAAGGAAATTGCTTCCGGTATCATCGGAATATCGGTAGATACTACCGGATCAACACCTGTAGCTGTAAACAAAGAGGGTACACCGCTTTCCCTGTTACCTGAGTTCAGTGAAAATCCGAATGCCATGTTTGTACTGTGGAAAGATCATACTGCCATTGCGGAGGCGGATGAGATCAATGAACTTGCACGTTCCTGGGGGGGTGTGGATTATACAAAATATGAAGGAGGCATTTATTCCTCTGAATGGTTCTGGGCAAAAATATTGAAAATGTTAAGAGATGATCCTGAAGTTAGAAATACTGCATATTCCTGGGTAGAACATTGCGACTGGATTCCGGGCTTGCTAACCGGAAATACGAAACCTTTGGAAATTAAAAGAAGTCGCTGTGCTGCAGGTCATAAGGCAATGTGGCATACAGAGTGGAACGGTTTACCTTCGGAAGAGTTTCTTACAGAATTGGATCCTTTACTTTCCGGGCTACGTGAACGCCTGTATAAGGATACGTACACATCTGAAGTTTCTGCCGGGTATCTATCTGAAGAGTGGGCGGCAGAGTTGGGTTTGTCCACAAAGCTTGCTGTTGGGGTAGGAGCTTTTGATGCCCATATCGGGGCTGTGGGAGGAGAGGTGAAGCCCTATTATATGAGCAAGGTAATGGGAACTTCCACCTGCGATATGCTGGTTGTGGACGAAGCAGAAGTCGGCGGAAACCTGGTGAAAGGGATTTGCGGACAGGTAGATGGTTCCATCTCTCCCGGTCTGGTAGGCCTGGAAGCCGGTCAGTCGGCTTTTGGTGATATCTATGCATGGTTCAGGGATCTTTTGTTATGGCCGCTGGAAAAGCAACTCAGTCAAACGGATTTACTGGAGGAAGAAACAAAAGTAAAGCTTTTAAATGAAATAAAAGACCGGACGATAAATGATTTGTCTGAAGCAGCAACTAAGATTCCACCGGAAGAAACCGGGGTGCTTGCACTGGACTGGATGAACGGACGACGTACCCCTGATGCAAATCCTTACCTGAAAGGTGTGATCTCAGGTCTGACACTGGGATCGGATGCTCCTGCCATTTTCAGAGCCCTGGTTGAAGCTACGGCTTTCGGTTCCCGTGCCATTGTGGAAAGATTCAGGGACGAAGGAGTGAGAATTGACGGAGTAATAGCAATGGGAGGAGTGGCAAAAAAATCTCCTTTTGTGATGCAAACCGTTGCAGATGTGATGAATATGCCAATTTTAGTTGCAAAATCTGATCAGACCTGCGCCCTTGGGGCTGCAATGGCTGCTTCTGTAGTTGCCGGTAAATTTACAAGCTTTGAAGCAGCCCAGAAGAGTATGGGCGCCGGATATGAAAAAGAATATATACCGGATAAGATGAATGCAGAAAAGTATAATGTTCTTTATCAGAAATATTTGAAACTTGGGAAGTTTATTGAAGATGAGCTGACAAACTATCCGGCGGATGAATGACAAAAAAATGAAAACGGAAAAACAAAAAATGCTGGACGGGGAGTTGTATAATGCTTATGACCCTCAGCTGGTAGAAGAAAGAAAACATTGCCGGCTTTTATTACAGAAGTTTAACAATACGGGTCCGGAAGATACTGTACTCAGGAGAGAGATATTACAGATTCTTTTTGGAAAGAATGGTATAGATATGGAAATTGAACCTCCGTTTTTTTGTGACTACGGAACAAATATTTCAATAGGCGATAAAGTATATTTTAATGCAAATTGCGTGATTCTGGATGGTGGCAGTGTGGAAATCGGTGACAATGTATTGATTGCACCAAACGTTCAGATTTATACAGCCACACATCCACTTGACTGGAAAACCAGAGAAAAAGGCCTTGAGAATGCAAAGCCGGTTTCCATTGGGTCCCATGTGTGGATAGGAGGGGGTGCCATTATTCTTCCGGGCGTTAAGATTGGTGACCGGTCGGTAATCGGGGCAGGCAGCGTGGTAACCAAAGATGTTCCTCCGGATGTGCTTGTAGCAGGAAATCCCTGCATTGTGCTACGGTCTCTGAATTAAAAAGGGAAACAAATAATAAAAAATAGGGTTACATTTCATTAATTAATAAAATTATGACCAGCAAAGAAAGAATACGAACCTCCTTAAACCACAAAAATCCGGACAAAATACCAGTTGATTTCGGGGGCACTCCGGTTACCGGGATTCATGTTCTTGCCATTGAAAACCTGAGAAAATATCTGGGTTTACCCTCAATACCGGTAAAAGTAAATGAGCCTTACCAGATGCTTGGAGAAATCGAAGATGACCTCGCCTCTGCTTTAGGAATTGATACGGTTGCAGTTTCTCCCCGGAAGACCATGTTCGGTTTTCCCAATGAGGGCTGGAAAGAGTTTAAGACTCCCTGGGGACAACTTGTGCTTGTACCTGAGGGCTTTAATGTGAATTATACATCACAGGGAGATGTACTAATGTATCCTCAGGGAGATAAAACTGTGGATCCATGTGCCAAAATGCCGGTGAACGGGTACTTTTTTGATGCTTTAACACGTCAGGAGTTAATTAACCATGATGACCTTAACCTGGAAGATAACCTGGAGGAATTTTCAGATATTTTAGATGAAGATCTTCAGTATTTTAAAACTGCGGTGAATAAGGCTGCTGAAACAGGAAAAGCGGTTGTGGCTAATTTTGGTGGTACGGCAATGGGAGATATTGCTTTGGTACCTGGTCTGGACCTAAAACATCCGAAAGGAATCAGAGATGTCTCCGAATGGTATATGGCCACATTGATGCATACAGATTATGTGAGTGAAATATTTAGAGAACAAACAAAAATTGCCCTGAGAAAACTTGAAAAAATCTATGAGAATGTTGGGAATAAAGTAGATGTGGTTTTTATATGTGGAACGGATTTTGGAACCCAGACCTCACAGTTTTGTTCGGAAGAAACCCTGCAAAGCCTTTACGGGCCATTCTATAAGCAAATAAATGACTGGATTCATAAATACACCAACTGGAAGACATTTAAGCATTCCTGTGGTGCGGTAGAGCCCTTTATGAAAGATTTTATTGATTTTGGTTTTGATATTATAAATCCGGTCCAGGTAAATGCAACGGGTATGGATCCGGAATACCTTAAATCGGCTTACGGAAAAGGACTGGTTTTTTGGGGTGGTGGTGTGGATACACAAAAGGTACTGCCATTTGGTACTCCAAAAGAAGTGGAACAACAGGTCCTGAAACATTGTGAAATATTTTCAGAAGACGGTGGATTTGTATTTAATACAGTACATAATGTGCAATCCAATGTTAAAGTGGAAAATCTGATTGCTATGCTGAATGCTGTGAAAAGATTCAACGGGGAAACCGATTTCTATTGATAAAAACAATAATTAATTAAAGTTCTCCGTTAAATTTTTTTCTTAAAGATATAAGACGTATCATTGCAAAAATTTTCACAAATCAAATTATTAATTATGTTAAACAAATTAGTTATGTTATTCCTGATAGCAGGAATGGCTGTTTCATGCAACGTAAACAACAAAATGGAAAAAATCTCTTTAGACAACGAAATTGATTCAGTAAGTTACAGTTTAGGTGTTTCTGCTGGTTCTTATTATTTAAAACAGGGCTTTGATACCATCAATACCGAAGCTTTTTACCTGGGTTTTAAAAGCGCAATAAAGAAAATGGAACTTCAGTGTAGCGAGGAAGAGAGCAATGCAATATTGCAGGCCTTTTTTCAAAAAGCTTCTGAGGCAAAATATGACGATGTCAAAAAGGAAGGGGAAGACTTCCTGAAGGAAAACGCAGGAAAAGAAGGTGTAGTAACATTGCCCAGTGGTTTGCAGTACAAAATCATTAAAGAGGGTACTGGTGCCAAACCACAGCTTACGGATAAGGTGAAAGTACATTATCATGGTACTCTGATTGACGGAACGGTTTTTGACAGTTCCGTAGATCGTGGAGAACCCATTTCCTTCCCGGTAAACGGTGTAATCGCCGGTTGGACCGAGGCTTTACAATTAATGCCGGTTGGTTCCAAGTGGAAATTGTTTATTCCTTACAACCTGGCTTATGGTGAAAGAGGGGCCGGACAACAAATCGGACCATTTTCCACACTTGTTTTTGAAGTGGAATTACTGGATATTGAAAAATAAAAATATTCCAATCAGATAAAAAACTCCGGGCATTACGTCCGGAGTTTTTTTGATTTCAGGTGTTGGTATTTCCCTGTTTTTATAATGCGTGGCCGTGTATTTATAATATTTAAAAGATGTCCTCCAGATTATTTAATGCGGTTTGTGTCCAAAAGACTTTTATTTCCACGTGTCAATGTCTTTTAGTATTTCTCCGGCATTAAATAGTCTGTTATTTAAAGAATCATCCTCTGCCTTGTCTATCAAGGCATTATATTCTTCCATCGTCATTTGAGAATACTCTTTTTCTGCGCCTATCTTCTTTTCCTGATGAAGAATTTTTTCTAGTTTTTTAATTATTCTTTCATTCTTTAGTCTTAAAACTTCTTGAATGAATTGTATTTTTCTTGTTTGTAGGTCCATATTCTTCATGACTTCTTTACAAATGTACCAAAAAAACCAATTTGTTTTTCAATTTATAGCCAAGCCCATAACGGCAGTCTTGACTAAAACCCTCCGGATTCGTTAAATTTTGGTTGAATGCAGAAATTTTAAACCATAGAACCCAAAACACATATGATAAAAAATAAGGAATCATTTTTTTATTTTTCCATTAAATTTATAAATTAGAGCAATAATCTTTAGCGTCTGCCAATTTATGAAAACTACCGCGAACCTGAGCCTGATTCTTTTAATATTTGTTTTTTTCTTTTCTTGTACAACAAAAAATGAGACTCCGGTTCCTTACAAGAATCCGGACTTGCCGGTGGAAATACGGGTCAAAGATCTCTTATCAAGGATGACCCTGGAGGAGAAATTCTGGCAGATGTTTATGATACCCGGGGACTTAAGCATTGGTAAAGAAAACCTGAAAAACGGAATCTTTGGCCTGCAAACATCTGCAAAAGCCAAATCCGCAGGACAATCCTCTCAGATGATGGATTATTCAGGAGGCGGGTCGGCAGAACTGACCGCAGAAAAAATAAATGAGTTGCAAAAGTTTTTCCTGGAAGAATCCCGGCTGGGTATCCCCATCATTCCTTTTGATGAAGCCCTGCATGGACTTGTTCGTGAAGGAGCTGTTTCTTTTCCTCAGGCAATAGGGATGGCAGCAACCTGGGATACTGCTTTGGTTTCAGAAGTGTTTTCTGCGGTTGCAGATGAAACAGCAAGCCGCGGAATCCACATGGTACTTTCTCCTGTCATGAACCTGGCCCGGGATGCCCGGTGGGGAAGGGTGGAAGAAACCTATGGCGAAGACCCTTTTCTTACTTCACGGATGGCCCTTACCTTTGTCCGGAATTTTGAACAAAAAGGAATTGTTACCACACCCAAACATTTTGTGGCAAACTTTGCTGCCGGTGGCAGGGACAGTTATCCGGCTAATATTTCAGAAAGAGAACTTTATGAATCTTATTTTCCTGCTTACTTTGCCTCATTCACTGAAGGTGGCAGCCGATCGGTAATGACTTCCTACAACGCGCTGAACGGACGTCCCTGCACAGCAAATAACTGGTTACTGAATGAAACGCTCAAAGAAAAATGGGGCTTTGAAGGTTTTGTGATTTCCGATGCCAGTGCGGTGGGTGGATTACTTGATCTGCATCACATTGTGAACAACAGGGTGGAGTCAGCAGCAGAAGCAATAAATAACGGACTGGATGTTATTTTTCAGACCGAATACAAGCATCATATTCCTTTGCTGAAAGCCTTTAAAGACGGACTGATACCGGAGAAAGTAATAAATGACGCGGTCCGGAGGATACTCAGAGTGAAATTTGAACTGGGCTTATTTGAAAATCCATATGTGGATGCGGCACAAGCCTCAAAAGTGAATGGATCAAAGGCACATTTTAACCTGGCAAAAAAAGTTGCCCTGGAAACTTTGGTTTTATTAAAAAATGAAAATGAGGTGCTGCCTTTGAATAAAAAAATTACTTCTGTAGCCGTACTTGGGCCTGATGCAACAGAAAGCAGGCTTGGAGGTTACAGCGGCCCCGGAGTGAACAGGATCAGTATTCTGGAAGGAATCAGAAGTACAGTAGCTGCCGGTGTGAAAGTAGGCTATGAAAAAGGATGTAGCAGGGAAGTTCATGAATTTTCAGGAATTGCTCCCCGGTTTTTGAAACACCGGGAGGAAGGTTCGCTAAAAAACGGACTGGAGGCTTCCTATTACTCAGGTATCCGATTGGAAGGAAAAGCGGTTATGAAACGTTCGGATCCTGCAGTGGATTTTCACTGGACACTGTTTGCTCCTCATGTATCTTTGTCGCCGGATTGGTACTCCGTTCGCTGGAATGGCGTTTTGGTTTCACCCAAAACAGGCAGCTATAAAATCGGACTGGAAGGAAATGATGGCTTTCGCCTGTATCTGAATAATCAGTTATTGATTGACCGTTGGCAAAAACAAACTTATGATACTTATACCGTTCCTTATCATTTTATAAAAGGAAAGGAATACAAACTACGGATTGAGTTTTATGAATCTTCGGCAAATGGCCGTATTAAACTGATTTGGAATCAATTTGCTGAAGATGGCAAAATTCAAATGGACAAAGCGCTAAAACTGGTCGCCCGGTCGGATGTGGCTATTATTGTTGCAGGAATACATGAAGGGGAATTTCAGGACAGGGCAGACCTGGATCTTCCCGGAAATCAGGAGGAGATGATAAGAAAGGTAGCTTCACTGGGTAAACCTGTAATTGTGGTTCTTATTGGAGGAAGTCCCATTACAATGGATAACTGGCTGGATAAGGCAGATGCCGTACTGATGGCCTGGTATCCCGGTGAACAGGGTGGAAAGGCCGTTGCTGATGCCCTTTACGGAAAGTACAATCCGGGTGGAAAATTGCCGGTTACTTTTCCAAAGTCAGTTGCTCAGTGCCCTTTATATTACAACCACAAACCTACAGGAAGAGGGGACGATTACTATGACCTATCAGGTGAGCCTCTTTTTCCTTTTGGTTATGGACTGAGCTATACACAGTTTGAGTATTGGGGTTTAAAGATCATACCCGACAAATCCACAGGAAATCAGAATGCAAAATTGAGCTTCAATCTGAAGAATACTGGGGATTATGAAGGAGATGAGGTTGTTCAATTGTATGTAAGAGATGAAGTGGCAAGCATAGTACGGCCTGTAAAGGAATTAAAAGGTTTTAAAAGAGTTCCTCTGAAACCCGGAGAGACAAAAACGATTCATTTTGATATAAATCCTGCAATGCTGGAAATGCTGGATAAGGACATGAAAAAGATCGTGGAACCGGGAGTTTTCAAACTGATGATCGGCACTTCCTCCAACGGTATCCGGTTACAGGGAGATCTTGAGGTATTGAAGAATGGGGGATAATAATATTAATTGAGCAGATGCAGAAGGACATATTAAAAAGCCCCATCGGGATGATAAAGGATTTGAACTAAAACGTATTGACATGATTTTTACTTTATTGGCAAAAATCATGTCAAAACCAACAAACAAAACTGAGACGGTATAGGAACTAAAAGCATACAGAATGGCAAAAGAATTTAAATTTTCTTTAAGATATATTTTACTTATTCTGGTTTTTGGATTAGAACTATTGTCCTGTGCACAAAAACCTGTAGAACTGGATGTTATCAAAGGAGTTTATGGAAATCCCAAACCTTTCTGGGAGAAAGGGATCAATCTAAGTGACCTTGGAGTGAATGCGATTTTTGTACATAGCGGATCAATCAACCGGGAAATGATGAAAAGAGCCAGGGCAGAAGGTTTAAAGGTATTTGCAGAATTTGCTACGCTAAACGGTAAAAACTATATAGTAAAACATCCGGAAGCCTGGGCAATCAATGAGAAGGGCAGAAAAGTGGAGGCTGCCGGGTGGTTTATGGGTGTATGTCCTACTGAACCCGGTTTTCGTAAATATCGTGCTGACCAGCTAAAAAGTTTATTGCAGAAGTATGACCTGGATGGAGTCTGGCTGGATTATATTCACTGGCATGCTCAGTTTGAAGAACCTGAACCCATATTACCTGAAACCTGTTTTTGTGATCATTGCCTGAAAAAGTTTTCAGATGATACAGGAATTGAAATCCAGGGAGGAACGATCTCTGAGAAGGCGCAATGGATACTGAACAATAAGGACAATTCCTGGCGTAGCTGGCGAAGCAGGGTGATTGTTGACTGGGTAGTTGAAATGAAGAATATCCTCAGAGAGATAAGGCCGGATGCCCTGCTTGGACTTTACCACTGCCCGTGGACGGATGAGGAATTTGATAGTGCCCGATACAGGATTCTTGGACTTAACTATGATTTGTTAAAGGAAAATGTCGATGTGTTTTCCCCCATGGTCTACCATGCAAGGATGGGTAGAAAACCCGCCTGGGTAAAAGAAAATATTGAGTGGTTTTGTGAACGAATGGAAATTCAAAAAAAATCGTACCCAAAAGTATGGCCCATAGTTCAGGCACATAACAGTCCGGGCGTCATTCCTGCTGAAGAATTTGAAATGGTTCTGAAAGGCGGACTTTCCGGTGGATCTTCAGGTGTAATGATGTTCACAACTTATGCTGTTGCTGAGGATGATGCAAAAACTGAAGTATTGAAAAAGGTATACATCGGTTTAAGGGAAATTCCGGCAGATTATTAGGTGAAATTCCAGAGAATATCAATAGGAAAGAAGATTTTTTTTCACAAATAAAAGATTCGTGAAATAGCAAAAGGATTTACATTCATCCCCTGTAGTGGCGGGTTTTCGCTCCGCTCAACATTCACTCATTTATTCATTCAAGCATTCATTCAGATTCCGGGTTGCCGCCTTATAACTCTGCCATCCTAAAGAAAATGCCTTTCTGTGCTGAAAATACCTGTAAGAAATGAATAGCTTGTGGCTTACTCGTCCTTTTTTTGTTCATTGGTTCATTGGTTCTTGATTCTTGTTTCATGTTATGGGGTTTATTTGTTTCTTGATTATTGGATCTTTCTTCATTCGTGAAACTGGCTTCGACAAGCTCAGCCAGCAGACAACTTATTCTGCATAACTACCTACTCATTTTCAAATCATCAAATCATCAAATTTCCAAATTGCTTTGCTTTCTGGCTCTTTTTGTGGTCAACCTTTA
>JANTGF010000128.1 GCA_024763075.1 Bacteroidales bacterium
GTGCGTTCTGCATTGTAAGCCGGAAGTACAACTACAATTTTTTTGTTATCAATCATTCTGTGTTTTTTCTTGAATCACTTGCCGTTCTGCGTACAAAGAAAACAAATCCGTTTTTCTCATACAAACGCTCAAAGTTTTTATATTTTTCTCTGAATTGAGATTCTCTGATGTTTTTTGTTACAATATAAACAGGTTTATCGGTTTCTCCGGTTAACAGCCACTCATAATCCAAAGACTCCGGATTATCAGGTACCGGTTTCCTAAAATAAAAATACTGAGCATAACTCTTGTAACCCCAGGTCTGAACATAGCAATCTTCTCCGGCAATTTTTTCAAAAAATGCAATGGCTGCGTTTTGTGAATACTGTTCAATTTTTGGAACAATAACTGCCATCGTCAGACTTACAAACAAAAGACTGGTTGAGAAAATTCCAATGATCTGATAGAGACGGCTTTTGAAAATTCCAATAGAAACAATAATGCCAATGATCAAAAACAGTCCTATCATAAACTCCCAACCCGACCAGTGGACCTGTGCGCCGAGGTTGGCTACTGCAAAATCATCATGAATTTTTCCTGAAGCTATGACTTGATCTTTATACTTTATGAAAAACTGCGCCAAAATAACCAGCAGCCCAATTATAGTTGCCAGGAAGATGAGCAAGCCTTTCATCCATCCTGAAAAGTGAATCTCATTCCGGATGATCTTATAAATAACGTAGGTAGCCAGATAAGTTAAAGGGAAATAGCACATGGAAGAATAATGGACGATTTTAGTATTGACTATGGTAAAAAGGATCAGCACTACCCAGAAAGTGATCATCATCCAGTTTCGGAAAGATTTCCGGGGATATTCATCGGTCTTAAACTTTCGGAAAGAACGGATGGTGAAAACAGAAGCAGGAAATACACCCACAAATAATACTACAAAATGGTATAAAAGAAATCCTCCGTGCCCGGCATCCTCCTGGGTGAACAGGCGAATCTGATAATTGATGAAGTCAACGATAACGTTTATATGTCCTTTGATTATCAGTAAAATAAACCAGAAACCTCCCGTAAATGACAGAACCAGCAAATAGATCAAAATAAACCGAAAGTTCAGTATAATTTTCCATTTTTTATAAGTAAGGACCCAGATAAAAGTAGTTAATCCAAAGACGAGCAAAGCCACCGGACCTTTCGTGAGGATTCCCAAACCAATGAAAGCAGCAGATAAAATGATATCTTTTGCATTTTCCTTTCGTTCGGGTAGAGCATACCTGTACATAAACCAGATTCCCAGAAATATAAACAGATTAAACCAGGGGTCGATTATTCCGGATTTAAAGTACAGGTGGGGCAAAAGTGATCCCATATATATAAACGCCCACAAAATACCGAATTTTTCACTATACAATTTCTTCCCTATAAAAAACAGCACAAGCAGAGTGATGATTCCCCCGACTGCATTTGGAAATCTTGCTGCGAATTCTGATATTCCGAATATTTTCATGGAAATTACCTGCATCCAGATGAACAAAGGTGGTTTTTCCCAGAACGGAGTATAATTGATCTGAACATTCAAATAATCACCAGAGGCAATCATTTCCCTGGCCGATTCTGCAAAATTGATCTCATCCCAGTCAAAAAGATGTACCGAACCCAAAAACGGAATAAAAAATATGATTCCCGCTAAAACAATGAGAGAAGGATAGAGGATATGATTCCGGGTATACATAAATCTAAGGTTTTAATTTTATTAAAGAACCCTCAAATTTTCCCGTGAATTTACTTTCAAAATAATAATAAACCAAAAAACTCAGTAAAAATCCAATGAATGAACCTAATAACATATCTTCCATAAAATGTTGTGATAGATAAACTCTTGAAAAAGCCGTTAAAATTGCCAGACTGACCGAAATAATCTTCCAGGCAGGTTTCTCAGATAACAAAGACAGGAAGAAAAAAACACTAAAAGCAGTTGCCGAATGACCGGAAGGGAAACTGTGCATGGAATGTACCTGCACCCCCGGAACAAGGTACAAGTGATAAATCCCATCAAACCACGCTTTTGGCCTGAGGAAATCAGGAAATACAATGTTCTTCAGGAATTGTACAACAAGGGTGATAAAAAGATTACTTACCAAAAGCATTATAGCCAGGCGAAAACGTACAAAAAGAAAAATGAGTAAGAGAACCAGAACCATCCATCCGCTACCAAGATGGGTAATGTATTTAAAAAACAGATCAAATACCGTTTGGTGTTGGTTGTTTATTGCAATATGCAGGGCACTTTTGTCAGAAAATATAATAAGAATGAAAAGTCCGGCAAATATGAGAGAAGAAACAGAAAAAAATATTTTATTCTTTTTTATTAGCGATTGCATTTTATCCTGAGTTTAAAAAAGATTTAAGCCTGGTTTCTGAGGTCAAAGATAGACATTTCAATTTGTTAATAATATAAAAAACAAGAATGTATTTGCGCAACCATTTTCATTTTATACACATAATATATACGATATTATTTTATTTAGAATAAAAAAGATTGTATCTTTACAAAAGTGAATCAAATTAGTAATATTAAAAATGAAAAAAATTATGACAAATAAAATTTTAAAAGTATTCGGACTGGCAGGATTGGTATTTTTACTTAATGCATGTTCAGGAGTCAAGGTTACCACAGATTACGATAAAACCGCTGATTTTTCAAAGTATAAAACGTATGAGTATTATGGGTGGTCTCAGGACAGTGATAAATTACTTAATCGTTTTGACAAGGAACGGATAGAAAAAGCTTTTGGCGGGGAATTTACAAAAAGGGGAATGAAATATGTTGAGAGTGGAGGAGACCTGATTGTTACTTTGTTTATTGTAACTCAGCAAAAGCAACAAACATCCTCAACAACTACCGGAATGGGTGGTGGTTACGGATATGGTGGCTATTACGGTTACGGTCCCGGTTGGGGCTGGGGTGGTGGAATGGCTACAACGACCTATCATACATATGATTATACTGTAGGTACACTTGTAATTGATGTTTATGACGCAACTGAGAAAAAATTGGTTTGGGAAAGTGCAGGTGAGGGAACAATCAATGAAAGTACAAAAGGCAGAGAAGAAAGAATAGCAAGGGCTGCTGAACTAATCATGAAACCCTACCCGGTAGAACCGATCAAAGAAAAGTAGAGAGTACTGCCCGGGATTTTAATAAAAAAATAATGAAAGGATCATGTTAAAGCATGATCCTTTTGTATTAAAAAACTATGTCCTTTGGGCATGGTTTAGTTTTTTGGCCTAAGGTGTATTTGTTTCCATAAATTGAATGATGAATGTTGGCTAATGAATAATGATTTAAGGCCTGTCCCTTATATTTCAAAATTCTAAAATCCCCGGCTGCCTGGTCAGGCAGAGCTATTACCTATTCATCTGTATTTAGTTCTTTCCCAAGGAAATTCCTGAACCAGAATTGTGTTTGCTCACGAACCAGATGTACCCGTTTTGGTCCGCCCCAGCCATGCCGTTTGTTTGGATATAGTAAAAGGCTGAATTCTTTATTAAGATCTTCAAACCTGTCAATAAGTTTTAGCGTATTTAACAGGTGTACATTGTCATCAGTGGTACCATGAGTAATGAGTAATTTCCCCTTGTATTGGTTTGCCCAGGTCATGGCAGAACCGTTTTTATAACCTTCAGGGTTCTGTTCCGGTGTGTCCATGTATCTTTCGGTATAAACGTTATCATATAGTTTCCAGTCGGTTACCGAGAAATTGGCAATGCCGTGTGTAAAATAATCAGCTCCAAAGGTGAGCGCCATACAGGTAGCGTAACCGCCATAACTACCCCCTGTAATTCCTATTTTCTCAGCATCAATAAATGGTTTTTCCCTTAGCCATTTAACGGCTTCAATATAATCATGCATCTCCCATTTCCCCAGGTTTCTGTGCATCAGGGCAACTCCCTTTTTGCCGTGATGACCGGTACATCTGTGATCAACCACAAAGGTGATGATCCCGTTCTCTGCAAGATAAGCGGAACCAGGTGATATTCGGAAAGAATTTCTAACCGAAGGAGCATTGGGGCCTCCGTAAATTGTGAATATTACCGGATACTTTTTCGCAGGATCAAAATCAGGAGGGAGTACCCACATGGCAGGTAATTCGTATCCGTCAATTGTAGGAACAGTAAACATCTCAACCTTACCCCAATTGTAATCATCCATAGCAGGCAATTTTGAATCTCCCAGAAGTCTTACGGATTTTCCTTTGCTGCTGAAAAGTTCCATTTTGGGAGGAGTAAGGATGCTACTATAGGTATCGAAAAAGTATTTGCCACCCGGCGACACCACAACTCTATGAGTTCCAGTACTATTTGTCAGCTGTTTCAGACCTTTTCCGTTTAATTTGATTGAGAATAATTGGTTGTCAGTAGAAACTCCACCGGTACCCGTAAAGAAAAGGGTATTTGTTTTTTCTACTACTTTGGATATGCCAGTAACTCTCCAGTCAAAATCTGTGAGCTGACAAATAAGTTTTCCATCAAAATTATAATAGTAAATATTTCTCCATCCACTTTTGTCGCTGCGAAGCAGGAAACCACTACCATCTTCAAACACGTAAACATCTTCAAAAAACTCCACCCAGGAGTCCTGTTTTTCAGTATAAATATTTCTGACCTTACCTGTTTCAGGGTTGGCAGCATAAAAAACAAGCTCATTCTGGTCACGGTTCAGGTACTGATAAATCAATTCTTTAGAATCATTCGTCCAGAATGGCCAGGCAACATACCTGTCGTTTTCTTCAAAAGTATTTATCCATGTGGTATTTCCGCTTTCGAGATGTATCACACCCAGCTTAACAAGTGGATTCGGATCACCCGGTTGCGGATAGCGCGTTCTTTCAATGGTCCCGTGATCACCTTCAGAGTTAAAAAGTAAAAATTCCGGAACCGGACTATCATCAAAACGAAGGTATGCGATCATGTTGCCGTCGGGGGACCACCAGAAAGCCTTGTGCCTTGATCTTCTTCCCAAAATTTCTTCGTAATAAACCCAGGAGGCCCATCCGTTCAGGATCAGGTCAGAACCGTCATTTGTGAGTCTGCTTTCTTTCCCGGACGAAATATCAATCACAAAAAGATCATGGGATCTGGTAAAAGCAATTTTCGAAAAATCAGGTGAGAATGTTGGATTATTTTCCTTTTCATCATCAAAGGTAAGTTGCTTGAAAACTCCTTTGTCAACAGAGAAGTAGTACAGGTTATTATCCTTTGTGAATAGGAAGTGTTTTAAATCATCAGAACTTTTTATTGCCCGGTTGAATGAGAAACCATCAGGAAGTTTCTTGTTTTGTTCATCATAGTCAAAATACAAGGTCTCTTTCCCGGTTTTTACATCCACTTTTACTATGGATTTGTGTTCATTCACAGTTTTACTGACAAGATAATAATTGTCATTCAGCCATCCGGTAATGCGGGGCAGAGGTTTTGTGACCTTCGGCCTTTTCATGCCATATGCCTCCTGGTAAGTCAGGTTTTTCTTCTGTGTATAGGCTTCAGATGAGAAGAGAACAGGAAGAAGAATAAGAATTATAATCTGGATTTTTTTCATAATAGTTGGGTTTATTGATCAAAAATTAAAACAGATGGTGATATGGATGTTACTTCGAAAATCAGGAAATTACCAGATTTTTGCCTGTTTTTCAATTGGCAGGAACATGGGATCTCCGGGTTTAATATTAAACACAGCCTGAAAGGTAATGAGATTGGGAAGTGGCCCGTTTACTCTGAATTTTCCCAGAGAATGCGGATCTTCTTTAGTCCTGCGCATAATTTCCTTATCCCTGACATTTTGTGCCCATAAATGAGCATATGCAAGATAAAAACGCTGGTCAGGAGTAAATCCGTCAATATCAGGAAGATCCTTATCTTTATTAGCTGATTTAAATGCATCATAAGAAACATTTAATCCGCCCAGATCGGCAATATTTTCTCCCAGGGTTAGTTTTCCATTGGCATGAATCGTATCCAAAACAATAAATGAATCAAACTGTTTTACCAGAACTTCTGTTCTTTCTTTGAATTTCTTTGCATCTTCTTCGGTCCACCAGTCTTTCAGGTTTCCATCTTTATCATACTGTCTTCCCTGATCATCAAATCCATGGGTCATTTCATGTCCGATCACAACCCCGATGGCTCCGTAATTTACAGCATCGTCGGCATCTTTGTAAAAGAAAGGAGGCTGCAGGATACCGGCTGGAAAAACAATTTCATTCCGGGTGGGGCTGTAATATGCGTTTACGGTTTGTGGGGTCATCCCCCAGTCGTTTGGGTCCACCGGCTTATTCATTTTATCCCTCATGTATTCAAAATTGAATTTATTGGCAGCAAGTACGTTCAATACAAAAGCATTGTTTTCTATTTTCAGATCAGTGTAGGATCTCCACTTATCAGGATACCCTATTTTTACCTGAATGGCCGCCAGCTTTTCCAGCGCGTTTTCTTTTGTTACATCACTCATCCAGTCCAGCTTATTAATCCGGTTTCCCAAAGAAACCTCAAGATTTTCAACAAGTTGTATCATTCTTTCTTTTGCTTCAGGCGGAAAGTATTCTTTAACAAACATTTGCCCGACAGCTTCACCCAGGGCATTGTTGGTTGCATTGATTACGCGTTTCCATCTGGGCTCATTTACTTCCATTCCACGTACAACCTTTCCATAGAAATTAAAATCCTCCTTTACAAAATCATCATTCAGATAATTTGCCGTTGCATTTATCAGGTTCCACCTTAGGTAGGTTTTCCAGTCTTCAACCGGAATTGTTGCAAGCATTTTATTTACTTCTTTAAGAAATGCAGGCTGGTAAATATTCAAATCTCCGGGATTGGAAAGGCCAATTCCGTCGAAGTAAGCCTGCCAGTTAAACTCCGGGACTAACTTTAAAAGACTTTTCAGGTTAACTTTATTGTAAGTTTTTTCCGGATCACGGTTTTCAAGACGGGTGTTGGACGCTTTTGCAAGCCGGATCTCCATTTCCATTACGGTATTTGCATTCTTACCGGCAACATCCGGCTCATCTCCTAACAGCTCAAACATTTTCTTTAGGTGCAAGCGATAAGCAGTTCGTATTTCTTTTGATCTGGAGTCATCATTCAGGTAATAATCCCTGTCTGACATGCCCATTCCTCCCTGGTAGATCTGGGGGATGAACATTCCGCTGTTTTTTGCGTCCACTCCTCCAAAAAGGATAAATAAAGGTTGAATGCCATAAGCATGCATGGTAGTAATGGCTTTTTCTATTTCATCTTTAGACTGAATAGAGTTGATCTGGTCAAAATATTCAAGGAGTGGGGACAGTCTCTGTTGCTCAATTTTAACCGTATCCATTCCCGATGCATAGAAATCCCCGATCTTTTGGGCAATTAAGTCATCCTGATGTTCACTGGCAGACAGGTCAAGGATCAGTTTCCGGATGATTTTGTTGTTCGATTCCTGAAGCTCATCAAATGTGCCATATCTTCCTTTATCGGCCGGTATGGGATTTCTTTTCATCCAGCCTCCGTTTGCATATTGATAAAAATCTGTTCCCGGTTTTACAGCCAGGTCCATATTCAGGGGATCTATTGCCATATTTTTATTCTTTTGCTCTTCTTTGCAACCGGAAGTCAAAAGTAACCCCAAAGCCAGAAGAATGATAAGTGAATTTTTCATATTAATAAATGTTGCTGGATAAAAAAACCGGAAAGTTCCGGTATTACATTTTATTCAAATTCTTTAAAAGTTTGCTTAATGATATGGATTGCTTCCATCAGCTGCTCTTCTGTGATGACCAGGGGAGGAGCAAAACGTATGATATGATCGTGCGTAGGCTTGGCAATCAGTCCGTTTTCTTTCATTGCCAGGCAAACATCCCAGGCTGTTTTACCGTTTTTTGGTTCAATAACTACTGCATTGAGCAATCCTTTTCCACGTACCAGGGAAATCATGTCAGACTGAATGCCGGAAAACTCCTTACGGAAAATTGTTCCCAGCCTTTCCGCATTTTCTGCAAGTTTCTCATCACGAACCACCTCAAGGGCTGCAATGGCAACTTTAGCTGCAACCGGATTTCCTCCAAAAGTAGAACCGTGTTCACCCGGTTTGATCGTAAGCATAATATCATCATCGGCTAGTACTGCTGAAACAGGGTAAACGCCACCCGATAATGCTTTTCCAAGGATAAGGATGTCCGGACGAACACCTTCATGGTCACAAGCCAGCAATTTCCCTGTACGGGCAATCCCTGTCTGAACCTCATCTGCAATTAGTAGTACATTCTTTGCCTTGCACATTTCCCAGGCTTTTTTCAGATACCCTTCGTCCGGTACATGTACCCCCGCTTCTCCCTGTATGGGTTCAACAAGGAAACCGGCTACATTGGGATCTTCCAGCTCTTTTTCCAGTGCGGGAAGGTCATTGTAGGGAATGGTAACAAAACCGGGAGTATACGGGCCAAAATCCTTTTTGGCATCCGGGTCGGTTGACATGGAGATGATTGTAATGGTTCGCCCGTGAAAATTTTCTGCACAGACAATGATCTTAGCTTTATTTTCAGGAATTCCCTTTTTTGTGTAAGCCCATTTACGACATAATTTCAAAGCTGTTTCATCGCCTTCAGCTCCCGTATTCATGGGCAAAACCTTATCATAGCCGAAATATTTTGTAATAAACTCTTCATATTCGCCCAATTGACTGCAAAAGAAAGCCCGTGAAGTAAGGGTCAGTTGTTTGGCCTGCTCTGTCATTGCATTGATGATTTTTGGATGGCAATGGCCTTGATTTACAGCTGAGTATGCTGACAAAAAGTCGAAATACCGGGTGCCTTCCACATCCCAGACAAAAACTCCTTCACCTCTGTCTAGAACTACCGGCAATGGATGGTAGTTATGAGCTCCGTATTTGTTCTCACGATTGATATAATCCTGTACGTTCATCTGTTTATAAGTTTTTAATTTGTATTTATTTACAAAAGAAAGATATGTTTTGCAGATATCAAAGGATTTATGAGGCTTTTAATAAAAATATTTTCATTTTGATGCGTATCTTTGTTACACCAAAATATTAAAAAGCAATGATCAAAAAAAAATCTGTTGTACAGACCTTTATTTCGGAAAGATTCAGCCCGTTGACCTTTTCTGATAAAGTCATTTCCAAAGAGGATATCCGTCTTTTGTTTGAGGCTGCACGCCTTGCTCCGTCGGCCTTCAATGAACAACCCTGGAAGTTTGTATATGCCGTAAAGGACAAGCCTTCTGAATTTAACCTGCTTCTTTCGTTTTTAGTGGAAGGAAACAGGATCTGGGCGAAAAATGCACCTTTTATCGGGATATCACTTGCAAAATTAAATTTTGACCGTAATAACAAGCCGAACCGGTTTGCCCTGCATGATGTTGGTCTGGCCATGGGCGGGTTACTTGCGCAGGCTACTTCAATGGGACTTAAAGTTCACCAGATGGGAGGCTTTTCTGCCGGTGCTGCCAGGGAAGGATTGGGAATTCCTGATGACTATGAACCTGTTGCCATGTTTGTTATCGGATATTATGGAAACCCGGATGATCTTTCTGATGACCTTAGAAAACGTGATCAGGCTGAACGGAAGCGGAAACCTTTATCAGAGGTCGCCACCAGGGCCAGTACAGATAAATTTTGATTTTGCTATTATTTTATCCCGGAGGAAACCTAAATAAGAAATATACTCATTACTTGTATTCACTGCTTATTCAGGAAATGCAAGAATTTGCGACTTTTAGGAAAAACTAATTTGAACTTTAGATCAATGAAAAAAAAGCTTGACCAACAAATACTGGATGCGATGAGTAAAAATCCGGTAAATTGGAAAGGACCTTTCTATTACAATCGTAAAGATCCACGTATGGTCGTTCCTAAATATCGTACATCAATGGGATGGACCCTGAATTTTGCTAACCCGGGTATATGGCTTGTTGTTACAGGAATATTGCTGATTTTTGTTTTTGCAGGAATTCTATAGGGGAATTAAAAAAAAACTACAAGGATCACTCAATA
>JANTGF010000129.1 GCA_024763075.1 Bacteroidales bacterium
GGACCTATGATGGGTAAAGCACTGAATTCCGTTGATGTTCCGGTGATGAAAGGAACTTCAGGAATCCTTCTGATTCCGGAAGAAGAAAGCAAAAGAGCGCCTGTTGATCCCTGTATCCGTTGTGCAAAATGTGTATCTGTTTGCCCGATGGGACTGGAACCTTATTTGCTTATGACCCTCACAGAAAAAGCGAAGTTTGACCGTGTGGAAAATGAGCGTACCATGGATTGTATTGAGTGTGGGTCATGTAGTTATGTATGCCCGGCAAACCGGCCTTTACTTGATTACATCCGGCTTGGAAAATTCAGAGTCGGTCAAATAATTCGAAGCAGAAGATAAGCTAAATAACAAATCTATGAACAAACTAATTACCATATCCCTTTCACCACATCTGCACAGCCAGGACTCCACAAGAAAATTAATGACCGGAGTTATTATTGCCCTGCTTCCGTCTCTTGCGGTTTCAGTGTGGATGTTTGGGTGGAGAACATTGATTGTTACATCCGTGGCAGTCCTGTCAAGCGTACTTTTTGAATATCTCATTCAAAAATTTTTACTAAAAAAGAAATTATCCATTGTTGATAATTCAGCCGTAGTAACAGGTTTATTGCTGGCTTTTTGTCTGCCGGTAAATATTCCGATCGGCCTTATCTTAATTGGAAGCCTGGTTGCAATCGGAGTAGGCAAAATGACTTTTGGGGGAATTGGGAACAACCCTTTCAACCCTGCATTGGTTGGCCGGGTATTCCTGTTTATCTCTTTTCCTGTAAAGATGACCAGTTGGCCGGTACCTATGGGATTCAAAACGGCACTTACCGATGCCACAACCGGGGCTACACCACTGGGCATTATGAAAGAGGGTTTGAGAAACTCTGAGACCATTGATAATATCATGAAAAACATACCATCATCCATGGATATGTTCTATGGAAAGATGGGAGGCTCACTGGGTGAAGTTGCCGCCATTGCTCTTATTCTCGGATTTCTATATCTGATAGCAAAAAAAATCATTACCTGGCACATTCCCGTTTCAGTGATTGGAACAGTATTTATTTTCACCGGAATCCTCTGGCTTGCGAACCCTGAACAAAATGCCGATCCGGTTTTCCATTTGTTAACAGGTGGTTTATTGCTTGGAGCGATCTTTATGGCTACTGATTATGTAACTTCTCCGATGACTCCAAAAGGAATGATCATTTTTGGGATTGGAATCGGGTTGCTAACAGTTATTATCCGGCGATACGGGGCCTATCCGGAAGGGGTTCAGTTTGCCATCCTCATCATGAACGCCTTTGTTCCGTTAATAAACTCATACACTAAACCCAAAAGATTTGGAGAGGAGGTGAAAAATGGCTAAAAAAGAATCCACACTGATAAATATGGTTATTGCCCTGTTTGTAATAACTTTTGTAGCTTCTGCTTCATTAGGACTCGTCTATCAGGTCACTAAAGAACCGATTGCTGTTGCCCGGCTGGCAAAAAAAATGGAAGCCATTCAAAATGTAGTTCCTGAATTTAATAACCAGCCCGGTACTGAAGAATATAAGGTTGCTGCAGAAAACGGCGATTCACTCACTTTCTACCCGGCAAAAGAGGACGGGAAACTGGTCGGGACTGCTGTTGAAAGCAGTACAAATCTTGGTTTTTCAGGCGAAATAAAGATAATGGTTGGTTTTCTGCCTGATGGTACGATCAAAGATGTGGCTGTACTTGAGCATAAAGAAACTCCCGGTCTGGGAGATAAGATGGAGCGAAAAAAATCAGACTGGAGTGTTCAGTTCCAGGGAAAAAACCCTGCTAATTTCAAGATTGCGGTTAAAAAAGACGGTGGGGATGTAGATGCAATTACGGCTTCAACCATTAGTTCCAGAGCTTTTTGTGATGCAGTGGAACGTGCATATAAAACATTTATGAAAGGAGGTGAAAAATGAGCCAGATAAAAAATCTGACAAAAGGACTAATTAATGAAAACCCGGTATTTGTACTTTTCCTTGGTTTATGCCCTACACTGGGAACCACAACAAGTGCAATAAACGGAATGGGAATGGGACTTGCAACTCTTTTTGTGCTTGTCATGAGTAACCTGGTAGTTTCCCTTATTAAAAATTTTATTCCGGATAAGGTTAGAATCCCGGCTTTTATCGTGATTATTGCCTCATTTGTTACAATAGTTGAGTTGTCAATGCAGGCTTATGTTCCTGCCCTCTTTGATGCACTGGGACTATTTATCCCGCTTATTGTTGTAAATTGTATCGTACTGGGAAGAGCTGAAGCATTTGCATCAAAAAACAATATCTATTCATCTATTATAGACGGACTTGGGATGGGAATAGGTTTCACCCTCGCTTTAACAGTACTGGGAGGTGTCAGAGAAATTCTAGGCAGTGGCTCAATCTTCGGATTCAAATTTATTGAGGGAGACGGGATGTTGTTATTTATTCTTGCGCCGGGAGCTTTTATTGCCCTGGGATACCTGATTATGTTAATGCAAAAAATAAAGTCAAAATCAGCTTAATTCGCTAAATCATGGAATATATTGTTATTATTATTTCGGCCATATTTGTAAACAACATTGTTCTTACAAAATTTCTGGGTATCTGCCCGTTCATTGGCGTATCCAATAAGGTAGAAACCGCTGTTGGGATGTCAGGAGCAGTTATGTTTGTTATGGTTCTGGCCACACTTGCCACTTACCTGCTGCAGGTTTATATCCTGCAACCGTTGGGAATTGCATTTATGCAAACCATCACTTTTATCCTGATCATTGCCGCATTGGTGCAACTGGTTGAAATTATCCTGAAAAAAGTTAGTCCAGCACTTTTTCAGGCCCTGGGAATCTTTCTGCCACTCATCACAACAAATTGTGCTGTACTGGGAGTTGCAATTCTAACGATTCAAAGTGATTATAACCTGACCGAAGGAGTTGTTTTTGCTGCAGCGAGTGCTATGGGTTTTGGACTTTCACTCATTGTTTTTTCCAGCATCAGAGAACAAATGGACCTGGCGGATATTCCGGGGGGAATGAAAGGTGTACCTATTTCTTTTATTGTGGCAGGTTTACTGGCAATGGCATTTATGGGGTTTGCCGGAATTGTTTAGCTACTTAGTGTCTCTCAGAAGCTACTTGAAAAATTAAGAGTTTTCTTAGAAGCACTACTTAAGACTAACCTGTGAAGTCCCGAAAATTGCTAATATTAGCATCCTGATCTGGATCCCCCGAAGGAATCCGTGTGGGAGAAGGGTGATTAGCTGTATTTTTCGAGGATGCTCCTCCAAAGGAGTCCCCTGGGGAGAAAATTTAACCAAATATAACCTGGAGATTTTTGGCAGTTGAAGGTTGAACAAATGGGATTATCAATTCTAAGATTTAAAGAGACAAGAGACAAGAATCAAGAATCAAGAAACAAAAATCAAGACGAGTCAGGGGAATTGCAAAATGATCCGGGACACTTAAATCAAAGTACCTTTCTTCATTTTTAAACTTCTTGATTTTACAGAATTCTGTTAAAACATGTAATAAAAACCTATTTCACCGGCGAAAGTAAAAGTATAATCCCCAAAAATATCATAGTTCCCAAAACCTGTCATTATGCTCAGTCGCAAAACTTTTGCGATTTTTATATCCAGGCCTCCACCTGCACCAAAGTTCCAGGTCCAGTATTCATTATCATAATCCTGATAATAAACCGGGTCATAATAGTAATTCTCCTTCCGGTAAATAAAATGATTCCCCATGTATAAGAACACATCTATTGTCCGTAACTCACTTACTTTATACATCCCGGTAATACCAAGACTTACAAAGGAATGCTCCCTTGAAACTACAGGGAAAAAAGTTACCTCAAAACCAAATGCATCAGGCCAGCGTCGGTATGAGATTCCAAGTCCTGTAGTTGAACCGGCATGGAGACCGATTGCATTTTTTCTGGTTTTGTTTTCTTTAACTGTAAGATTATCCTGTGCAAAAACATAAGATGGAATGAATAATAAAATTAATCCAAAGGAAAAAATATATTTCTTTACCATGCCATTAAAGTAAGAAAATGAATAATTTAATTTTGATGACTACGAAAATAAAACTTATCTGATCAAATAAAAATGATTTTTCACTAAAATTAAAAAAATGATAAAATACTGATTGTGTTAAAATAAATTTCATCAATAAAAGATTGCTGAAACATAAAATATGTCACTTTTCACATTATGTTCAGATTTTTACCTGATCATAAAGATTAATGGAATGTAATTTTGAATATATGCCAAATAAAACTTATTTTTATAACTTAAAATATTTTAAAAAAATGAAAAAAAGATTTAAGTTCAGTTTAATTGCATTCATTGCAGCTGGGTTCCTCCCGGCATTAAGTGTTTTTGCCCAGAATAATACAGACATCAGTTTGTTTCTTAAAAGCGACAGTTCAAAATATCTGCCGGAAGTTATATCAGAAACAGGAGACATGTATAATCTTGTGGGTCACCATGGACCGGCAGTTGAGAATGAATGGGTAGCTTACCGGATTTTCTTTAACCACAGCACCTCAATTGATGTATATTCAAAAACAAAACCCGGTCTGGAACTGAAAAAATTCAGATGGTATCCAACGGTAGAACAACAAGAGAGCGGTTGGGGAGTGGATATGTATAAGGTTGGAAATACGGTTGGTCTGGGTGGGGTACAACTCTGGGATGGAGAGAAACTTGTTCCACCTGACCCTGTAACTTCCCGTATTGCCAGTGTTGGAAAAGAAGGCAGCTCTTCATGGATGGAAATGGTCTCGGAAGGAATCCCTTATAAAGGAAGCACAGTTGATATCAAAGTAAAAGTAACTGTTTTCTCAGGAAAAAGAGAGGCACTGGTTGAGGCTGAAGAATTAAACGGGAAGAAGGTTCAGTTTGCTACAGGGATCAATTATCATAAGGGAAATAAAGTCGTGAACAAAAAGAATTACATCACTGTATGGGGTATTCATCCCGAAGATGTTGCAGCGGTACCTGTTGATATGGGTGCTGCCATCATTTTTAATCCGGAAGATTTTTCAAAAAAACTGGACGATGGCAACCAAATCTTGTTAATAACTCATCCAGCCAACAAGGTCAGCACGTATATAACTTCCTCAAATATGAATGAGCAGGAATTAAATACAGACAAGAAATTTAACAAGTATGTTAAAAACCTGAAATTTTCATTTTAAAGTCAGAATCAATTTTATAAATCCAAACTGTATGAACAAATCTTTTATCTGGTTTTGGCTCTTCCTTCTGTTGTCTGCAAAAGCTTATTCCTTTGAACCTGAATCCAAAAAAGAAAAACCTCCCATTACTCCAGCTTGGGCATTTACACCCTGGGTTTGGGAGGATAGTATAAATACCCAAGATGCAGCTTTGCGATTAATTCAACTTTACAAAAAGAAAAAAATTCCGGTGGGTGCCATCATTATTGATAGTCCATGGTCAACCGGATACAATAATTTTAAATGGGACAAGGAAAGATATCCAGACCCGCAGGCTATGATAGATGAAATGCACCAAAACGGGGTAAGGGTTTTAATGTGGTTAACCGGGTTTCTTAACAGTAAATCAAAAGATGTACCCGTACAAAAAATTGAAACCTATGATTATGCATTAAAGAAAGGATATGTTGTGGATAATGGAAAAGAGTCTGAATGGTGGAAAGGAAAAGGAATTCATGTTGATTTCACAAACTCTGAAGCGGTTAAATGGTTTCAAAAACAACTGGACAAAATTATCGATATGCATATCGATGGTTTTAAAATTGATGATGGTTGCAATGCACTGAATCCTTACCTGGTGCTGACTTCCACCGGACCCATGCGCGGAGAACAATTTGGTACTTATTATTATAATTCTATTGCATCTTACGGACTTAAGAAAAATCCTGAATTTGTGAACATGGCCAGAGGATATAGCTACCAGGCCAGTGCATCCAGCGGTACTGGTTATTTACAAACCACCTTTCAGGGTGATTTTTCCGGAAATTGGACAGGTCTTAAACATCAGATCAACAACACCTACAAAACAGCCCGTCTCGGTTATGGAGCTCCCGGATTTGAAATAGGCGGATTCATGGATGAACGCTCAACAAAAAATGAATTTATTCGCTATGCTCAGTTTGGTAGTTTTTGCCCCATTATGGAGAATGGAGGTTCTAATGGAGCTTTCACGAATCACTTACCCTGGTTCCATGGAGAAGATGCCCTGAACATCTACCGGTATTTTGCAACTTTACATGCAGAATTGGTACCTTATTTGTTTTCTGCCTCAGTTGAAGCTCATTTAACAGGTAATTCCATAATCAGTGGTACATCTCTCATTGAAGAAAGTCACCTGCTGGGCAAATGGCTTTTTGTAAAAGCCATAAGTTCTGAAAATAACCGGGTAAGTTTTCATTTGCCATCCAAGGGAAAGTGGATTGATTACTGGACAGGTATTAAATACAAGGGTGACAGTCTTTTGCAGGATATGGAATATCCGCTTGAAAAATATCCTATATTCATCAGATCAGGAGCCATTATTCCAATGAATGTATCAAATGATATTACCGGGCACGGAAGCACAGAATCTTCGGGAAAGCAAACCGTGCTTATCTATCCAAAAGGGAAAACCAAATATGTATTCCACAAACCAACCGGTTCCGGAGTGGAATATGAGGATATAAAAATCCGTGTAGATGAAGGAAAAAGAACCATTGCCATTGAGGCAAATAATGAAATTGATTATATTTTTCTGATCGGTACTGCCGATCTCGAAAAAGTGAAGAAAAAGAATGATATTTTAGATCTGAAATCCGGACAATTTATAAGGATACTTAAAAAAGGGAAAAGTTTTACAGTGAACTTTTAAGCCAATGGCTCATTTTGCCTATCCTTTAAAAATCTTTTTTCCCTCACCCCCGTCCTGATATTCATTACATTATTCCGAGGTTCAACTGAATTTATTTTAGAAAATATTATTATATTTGTTCTTGATATATAAATAATAAATACCTAACCATGTGTATATCACTGTACTATAATAGCCTGACTACAGATTGCATGATTAAATATTTTTGAATTCCATATACGAACATTTTTTATTCCGGCACCAATGAAAAGACGTAAATTTTTGAAAAATACTACCCTCGGGCTTTCTGCTACCGCAGCAGGAGCAATTAGCGGTGGCTTCTTAGCTTCCTGCTTAAACAGCAATGATAAAAAACAAACAAAAATGGATGTTTCAGCTTTGATTCCAATCCCAATCCAGATTGTAATTGATGATGTAGGCTGGTGGTCAGGGAAAGATGGCAGTGCTTATCAGCAGCCATACCGTACAGGGATTGACCGTAATCATACCGTTGCTGATTATAGAGCAATTGTAAAGTTAGGGAAAGAACTTGGTATGCGACCACAGGCCGCTATGATCCTTTGTGAATGGGACAAAAATAATATTCTGAAAAATGTACCGCATAGTACCTGGATGGGTAAAAAATGGGATAACAGTAAATGGGTAGGACCATGGCTTGAAGAAGCAGCAGACGTAATCAATAATAATAAAAAGCATTTTGAAATTACCATGCATGGTCTTGGCCATGAATGGTGGACGAATGGTATTTTTACGCGGGCTGAGTGGGCTGATGACGATGGTATCATGCGCCCAAAACATGATATTGAAAGACACATTCAGGCTTTTGCTGAAATTTTACAGCAGAATAATCTCGGTGAACTCCCCAAATCATTTGTACCCACAAACTTCAGTCATAGTTTTGGAGTAACAAAAGGGAATGATGTAAGTATGGCAGAAATTCTCAGGGAACATGGTTTCTCGTATATAAATACCCCCTATAATTATAATTTTCATAACATTGACCGTGTACAATATGGCGTTTTTGGGGTTGATTCCGGAGTATTAACCGTTGACAGAGGCTCGGATCTTCTGGATTGGAATGTCATAGGAGTAATCCCTGAGGGGAAAATCAACGGAGTAACCTGCGGGATGCACTGGGCCAATCTTTTGCATGAAGATCCTGAAAGAAATTCAGAAATTGTTGATGGTTGGGTAAAGGTTCTTGCCCCTTATAAAAATAAACCCGAAACAATGTTAGCAGAAAATTCTCTTGTTTATCAAAAACAGCTCGTTCACAGCAAGCTTACAAAAACCACCCGGAAAGAGAATAAAATTGAATTTGATTTTTCTGCAACGGATAATGCAGGTACCATTATTTCAAATGATGAATTTACGATTAAGATTAAAAGCCAAAAAGAATTATCATTTTCCTCCGGTGACATCCAGATTAATTCGGTTTCTTCTAATAAGGAAAGTGACTCCGTGCTTTACAGTCTGAACCTGAAAAGAAAAGGGAAGGGGAATGCTTCTATAACTTATAAGAGTGCTTAATCCATAAGGTTTTACTACCAAATAGCCCGGAAATTTATTATACTTCCGGGTTAATCTCCCTTTACAGCATATTTATAATTTTTCAGTGAACGAAACATGTCATTAAGAATAGAATCTGCTTTAAAATTATCCCAGACTCCTATTTCATTTCTAAAAGAAGGATTTTCAATCCAGTCACCATTCTTATAATAAGAATTAGTGGATTTAGTATAACGAGCAAACAATGAATCCTTTAGAACCGCAAAAGCACAAACATCATACATGGAACGGCCTCCTTTTCTAAAAGAATCAGCATGTTTAAAAAGGCTGTAAGAGTAGTCTCCAAAGGTATTAAATTCACCTCCATGTCTTCCTATAACATGTTCAGAAATCCTCGGTCCCAGGCCAGGCATTTCATTCTTTATCCGGTTTGTTTTCACTATTACGGCTTGTGTTCCTGTAGGGGAACCATTACGTACTACAACAATTTCAAACTCCACACCTGATTCTATTACAGGATTAATCGCACTGGTATCGTTATCCATATTGTATTCGTAACCCGAATACGGAAAATTTGAACCCAACCAGATTACTTTTATGTTCGGTACGATTGAAGGATCTTTGGTAAGTGCAAGTGCGATGTTGGTAAGCTTTCCGATTGGAACTAATATAAGTTTCTGTGAACGAGGTACTCTGGCCTGCTCTATTATAAAATTCACAGCTTCATATCCATCAAACCTGGCCTGGTTTAAACTATCTTTGATCTCAAAAAAACTTTTCTCCGCACCTTTAAGTACAGGTACTTTGTTATATAAATTACAAAGTTTCACCACCCGTTTAGCTTCAGCTAACTGATTGTCAATGCCGTTTCCGTTACGGGTATCATTCACCGTTACTCCGATTACATTAAAAACATCCCCATTAAACAAAGCATATGCAATCGCATGCTGATCATCCAGTTCATTGTTTGCATCAGAATCAATGATTAACTGAATCTTTTCCTTCTCACTTTTCTTGCTATCCTTATTTTTTTTATTTTTTGAAACACAGGAAAATGTAATCACTGCAATAAAAAATATACAAATGAGTCGAAACATTTTTAATTAGTTTATGGTAAAAACATTATAAATACTTCTATTAAGACATCTAGTGTCAAGTCAAATTTAATCTGTCATTTCGAACCTGAGGCACGATGGTGAGAAATCTCCTTTACTTCAAAGATTTCTCAGTCATACTTCCCTGCCTG
>JANTGF010000130.1 GCA_024763075.1 Bacteroidales bacterium
TTGGAGGATGAGGATCCGGTTTTTAGTGATTTTAAAAAAGTATTCATTAATCCTCAGATTATAGAAAGAAAAGGGGAGAAGTCATCTTTTAATGAAGGATGCCTGAGCATTCCGAATCTTAGGGAAGAAGTGATGAGAGAACCGGAAGTCAGGATACAATATTACGATGAGGAATTCAACTTTTATGATGAAGTTTATGACGGAACAATTTCCAGGGTTATCCAGCATGAATATGACCATCTGGAGGGGATTTTATTTACAGATAAGGTTTCTCCGATACGAAAAAGGTTGTTGCGTGGAAAGCTCAATGGAATTTCCAAAGGGAAATATGAGGCTTCCTATAAAACAGTGCTCCCAAACAATAAACTTATTTTTGCAGCAAAATAAAAGGACTGCTTCACAATTGCAAAAGCAGGCAGAAGCAGTCCCGGATGCTGGAATATTTTTCTATCCTTTTGGATAGATGTTAAAAATCGTATCGGATTTCATGAGAATATCAACATACTGAGCTCTTTTGTATGCAAAAGGATCATTGGAATTCTTTTTGGATAATTTTCCTCTGAAATCAGCCAGCTCATTATAAGCCTTTTTATCCATCCATTCCTCAACGGAGGTTAACATAGTTTTGATATGTTCAGGTTTATTCCGGTAGAGGGTGGAAACTACCTGTACACAATCGGCTCCCGCCAGAATCATTTTGATCACATCCTTTCCATCAAGAATACCTCTCGAGCTGCAAACAGACCCTTTGATATTTCCATATAACAATCCGGCATAACGTAGTGCCAGCCTGTTATCTTCATGACTACTTAAATTATACGGGAAAAACATTTCCTCCTTTTCAATATCAATATCAGGTTGAAACAGCCGGTTAAAAAGAACGAATCCATCCACACCCAATTCATCCATGGAGGTGATCGCCTTAAGTGGGTTGGTATAATATGGGCTAAGCTTAACACTTACAGGAATTTTAACTTTACTCAATACCTTTTTTAATACACTCAATTGTTCATTTATAATATCTACTTCTTCCTTTTTGAAATCCTTAGGTACAGAATAAAAATTAAGTTCGAGGGCAGCAACACCCAGCTTCTCCAGTTCAAGGGCATATTCTGCCCAGGTGGGTTCAAAAACAGCATTAAGGCTTCCGATAACCGGGATGTCCACAGCCTTCTGAAGCTTTTCCATTTTCATCAGATGTTCTTCAGGTCCGGCATGTTGCAGTTCCGGGAACAGAGAACTCATTTCAGCATGAATATTGTTATATGCATTTAGTTCTTCTTCCAATTCAAAACTTTCCAGTTGAATTTGTTCCTCAAAGAGGGATTTATAAACGATGGCTGAAGCCCCGGCATCTTCCATTTTTTTTACAATATCCATGTCATTCACAAGATTGGATGCTCCGACGATGATGGGGTTTTTAAGTTCAATGCCGAGATAGTTTGTTTTTAAGCTGCTCATATTCAGTGTATTTAATAATTAATTTTTTAGAAATTCTGTTTAAAAAAACCAAAAAGCGATTTGATCAGTTTTTTTAGAACAAGAAAAATAATCTTACGTATTTATAAAAGATACATTAAGTATTCTACCGGTTCTAAAATTAGCGATCAATAGGGTGTTTTCCAAATTTATTTTTACAAAACTTAGGAAATTTTATTATTGAAATATTTACCCGGGGAATTTTATGCAACAAACAATGCCAGATTTCACCAAAGACATTCATAATTATCCTTTTCTCCGGTTCCTGTTTCCGCTGATGGGTGGAATTTTATTTGCTCTTTGTTTACCACCATATTTTACTTCCGGATTAAGATTGCTTGCTCTGTCGGGAGCTCTGCTTGTCATTCTTTTATTGGCTGGGATCAGATTTAATGTTTACCGCTACCGGACTTGGTTTGGTGTAATTGTGCATCTGTTTTTTATTATCCTGGGGGTTTTTCTGGTTCGGTTTCATGAAGAAAACAATGAAAAGTTCAAACAGTTTGAAGGCAACGGACCTCTTGTCGGAACAATTTTGAGTAAACCTGAGGAAAGATCAAAAACCTACAAAGTACTTATAAATACAGAATATCTAAAAACTGGTGAGAGATGGGTGCCGGTGCAGTTTAAATCCCTGGTTTATTTTGAGAAAAAGTCTGAGGTACTACATCTGAAACCCGGTGACCGGCTCATCCTGATGTCGGATTTGCAATCACTCCGATCCTCAGGAAACCCGGGTGAGTTTAATTATTCACGCTATTTATCCGACAGGAATATATTTGGAAGAATTTATATAAAAAGAGGGCAATGGGCAGATTTACCCCCAATGGAAAGTTCTTCGCTTATTGTCTTATCTGCAAAATTACGTTATAAAGCATTTCAGGCTTTTCAGAAAAGCGGTTTAAATGATGATGCACTGCGTATCCTTTCTGCTTTGCTATTGGGTGAGCGGGAATATCTGCGGGATGAACTGAAAGATGCTTTTGCCGATGCCGGTGTAACTCACATCATGGCCGTGTCAGGCCTGCATGTTGGTATTATTTATATGATCTTGTTTTATTTGTTGTTTTTTCTTGACAAAATAAAATACGGCAAAGCTTTAAAAAGTCTGGTAATTATACTCGTTTTGTGGTCATATGCTTTTATTGCCGGACTGGGTCCGTCGGTAGTAAGGGCGGTCATTATGTTTAGTTTCATTAGTATTGGTCAGGGAATGAAACGGGATGTAAATATTTTTAACAGCCTGGCTGTGGCAGCTTTTTTCCTTCTTTGCCTGAATCCCTTCTCTGTTAGGGATGTAGGTTTTCAGTTGTCTTTTCTGGCGGTTCTGGGGATTGTACTTCTGTATCCTAAAATATATCCTTTGTTTGTTTCGCGTTACTGGGTGATTGATAAGGCATGGATGCTGATTTCTGTTTCAATTGCAGCACAACTGGCCACTTTTCCGCTCATTTTATTTTACTTCCGGCAATTCCCAAATTATTTTCTGTTTTCCAATCTGATAGCGATTCCATTGGTAACCATTATTCTGTATGCCGGATTGTTCCTTTTGGCTTTTTCTTTCTTACCCTTCTTCAGCCAAATATTATCAAACTTTCTAAATGCAACAGTAAGTGGTCTGGTTTTTTCTGTGGAAAAAATAAGCCACCTGCCTCATGCCATTTCAGGGAATATTTATGTAGATACTGCCGGTGTTCTTCTGCTTTATATATTTATCTCCTTTTTCATCGGTTTTATTTATTTAAAAAGAGGCTGGATATTAAATATGGCCTTAGGGTTTATGCTGTTGTTCCTTGGATGGAACCTGACGGGAGTTTTTCAGGCAAACAAGCAAAGAAATATATCGGTTTTAAATGTCTCGGGAAAAAGCCTGATCCAGTTTACGCATGGACGTACAGCCTGGCTCTTTTACAGGCATGAAGCTGAAGATAACCTGGAAAGTATAAAATATGTGGCTGACACTTACAAGCATTTTCTCAGATTAAATAAACTGGTCTGGATCAACCAGGCAGATACGGCCCAATCCGTTTTTGAAGATCGTTTGTTATTAAGGAATGGATTTTTCCAGTTTGATGATCAAACAGGGTTTATACTTTCAGAATTATCGGAAAAGCCTGGCGGTATAGAATTGGAGAACCAGTTAGATCTGCTGATAATCAGCGGAAAAGATAAGATTTACCTTGAGAAGTATCTTGAGGTCTTAAATCCGGAAACTGTGGTGATTGATTCATCCGTTCCGTTTTATCTACTAAAATATTTGCAAAATGATTGTGAAACATCCAAAATTAGTTGTATTTCTGTAAAAGAAAAAGGTGCTTTTATACACAAAATGAGGAAAAATAGAGTGGAATGATTATAAATATAAGAAAAAAAATAAAAAAATCCGGGATGAATTAACCATTTTCCTGAGATTATCGGTTATTTTGCACCATTCTTTTTTAAAATAAGCATGATTTCTTTCTGAATTAAAATCTGATAAGAAAATGAAGATTATTATTGCGGGAGCAGGAGAAGTAGGATCCCATCTCGCTAAGATACTGAGTAATGATTATCATGACATTACCGTGATTGACCCCGATGAACACAGACTAAAACAAATAGATTCCTATCTGGATATTCTTACGGTAACCGGTTCGGCCACTTCCCTTGAAGTTCTAAGAGATGCCAATATTCAAAAATCGGATCTATTTATTGCGGTGGCCCACCATGAGGATACAAATATTACGGCCGCAATTCTGGGAAAGAAATTTGGTGCAAAAAAAACCATTGCCAGAATCGATAATCAGGAATATCTTTTACCACAATGGAAACCTCATTTTACAGAACTTGGGATTGACTACCTGATTTACCCTGAAAAAATTGCAGCCCGGGAGGTCCTGGGCTTTCTTCATCAGACAGGGACAACTGAGTTTTTCGATTTTTCAGGTGGAAAACTTTCTCTTTATGTGATAAAACTGGATGAAGATGCAACCATTCTGGACAAGAGTTTGGCTGAGATCATGGAAGGTAAATCTATGGAATACAGGGCTGTTGCTATCAAAAGGAATGAGGATACCATCATACCAAAGGGTCATGATACATTTCAAATTGGAGATCATGTTTACGTGGTCAGTACAAAGGCCGGTTTCAACGACTTGATGAGATTCTCAGGGAAAAAGAACATGGATATTAAAAATATCATGATCCTGGGAGGGAGCAGAATTGGGAAACGTACAGCACAGGAACTGGAAAAGAAATACAATGTTAAGTTGGTGGAAATTGATAATAATAAATGTCATCTTTTAGCTGACATACTGGAAAAAACGCTGATCATTAACGGGGATGGCCGCGACACGGAGTTATTGATGGAAGAAGGCCTGCCGGAAATGGATGCTTTTATTGCGGTTACCGGAAATTCTGAAACCAATATTTTATCATGCCTGCTTGCGAAAGAACTGGGTGTAAGTAAAACCATTGCTGAGGTTGAGAATATGGAGTACATCAACCTGGCAGAACATATTGGTGTGGATTCGATCATAAATAAGAAAATAACCGCTGCAGGCCGGATTTCCAGGTTCACTCAGGCGGCAAAGGTTTCTATGATCAAGTGCTTAACAGGGACTGAGGCAGAGGTGCTTGAATTTGTTGCCAGGCAGAATTCCAAAATTATACAAAACCCTTTAAAGGATATGAAGTTTCCGAAGGATGCCATTGTTGGTGGAGTAATTCGTGGAAATTCAAGTTTCATTGCACAGGGTGATACACATATACACCCGAATGACAGGGTGGTAGTTTTTGCATTACCTTCTGCACTACAAAAACTGGAGAAGTTTTTTAGTTAATCAACGATGCTTAATACAAAGTATATTCTTAATCTTACCGGAATGCTTTTGCTTCTGGAAGGTATTTTTATGCTTGTTCCCATTGGAATTTCTTTAATTTACCACGAGTCTGATATACATTACTTCCTTGAATCTGTTGGAATAACTTTTTTAGTTGGACTGGTTTTATGGCTCGTAACGAAAAATTGTTCAAAAGATGTAAGTCGAAGGGATGCCTATCTGGTTGTCAGTATGACATGGGTGGTTTTTTCTTTATTTGGAGCCTTACCATACTACCTGGGCCATTTTACTTCATCATATACGGATGCGTTTTTTGAAGCAATTTCCGGTTTTACAACTACCGGAGCTTCTGTTTTTAATGAAGTTGAGCATCTTCCTCATGGATTATTATTCTGGAGAAGCATGACCCATTTGTTGGGGGGAATGGGTATATTGGTCCTTTCCATTGCCATACTTCCTTTTTTGGGATTTGGTAGTACCCAGTTGTTTAATGTGGAGGCTTCAGGACCGGAATTGGTGAAATTACATCCCCGTGTAAAGAATGTAGCCCGAAGCCTTTGGGGTATATATATGCTGCTAGTTGTACTGGAGACATTGCTTTTATGGCTTGGAGACATGAATCTGTTCGATGCAGTTTGCCATTCCTTTGCCACCGTTGCTACCGGTGGGTTTTCAACAAAAAATGCAAGCCTTGGAGCTTTCTCACCATATTCACAGTATGTGGTTATTGTTTTTATGATTCTCTCCGGGATTAGTTTTTTATTGCATTTTAAGATCCTGCATGGAAATTATAAAGCAGTTTTACAAAATTCAGAATTAAAGCTGTATCTTATTTTTATTCTGGTTTTTGGGTCAGTGATCACCGGTTCATTGGTTTTTTTACAGAAATTAAATTTTGAATTGGCCTTCAGAGAAGGTTTTTTCCAGGTAGCAAGTATTCTTTCATGTACCGGTTTTGCAAATACTGATTATATGACATGGACACATCATCTATGGTTTATTTTGTTTATTTTAATGTTCATAGGAGGAAACTCAGGTTCAACATCAGGTGGAATAAAAGTTGCCCGTTATGTGATCTTTTTTGAAAATTTAAAGGTACAATACAAAAGATTGCTACATCCTCAGGCAATTGTGCATGTACATGTAAAAGGGATGAAAATTAACAACGATGTTATTTCAAGGACTTTTGTATTTTTCATTCTTTATTTTCTGATCTTTTTTCTGGGTTCGGTATTTATGCATTTTATCGGATTGACCATGCCTTCTTCTGTGGGTGCAGTAGCAACGACCATGGGTGGAATCGGGCCTGGATTTGGAAGTGTTGGTCCTTCACTTTCTTTCCATTCTGTTCCTGATTCCGGTAAATGGGTGCTTTCATTTCTTATGCTTTTGGGGAGGTTGGAATTGTTTGCAGTATTAATATTGTTTTCGAAAGTTTTTTGGAGAAATGAATAAAGAGTAGAACTAAAATGTTTTGGCGGGATTTTTGCTATATTGGCAAAAATCATGTCAAAACCAACTTGCATAATACCAGATAGATAGCTAATATTTAAACTTATGAAAATATTGCTGTATGCATAGTAAAATGATAAAGAAGGGCGTAATTATTAACATCCTCGGTTTCTTATTGGTTATCGAGTCTGTTTTTATGTTGATATCTACTCTTGTTTCGCTTTTTTATCAGGAAGGAGACACCAAAGGGCTTTTCCTGACAACCCTGATAACCCTGGCTTCAGGAGCCGGATTATTTTTAGCAACCCGGAAAACTGATAAGAATATTTCAAAAAGGGAGGGTTACATTATTGTAAGTCTTGTATGGGTGGTGCTGTCTTTTTTTGGCAGCCTCCCGTTTATTTTCACAAATTCTATTACCGTTTATTCAGATGCTTTTTTTGAAACCATTTCGGGGTTTACAACCACAGGTTCCTCGATTCTAAATGATATTGAATCCCTTCCACATGGAATTTTATTCTGGAGGAGTATTACCCAGTGGATGGGTGGTATGGGAATTATCGTTCTGAGTATTGCAATTCTTCCGGTTTTGGGTATTGGCGGGATGCAGTTGTTTGTAGCTGAGGTTCCGGGTCCTGCACCGGATAAACTTCATCCACGAATTCGTGAAACAGCCATCCGTTTATGGGGAATCTATCTGGGTTTTACTCTGGTTGAAACCATTTTACTCTGGATAGGCGGCATGACCTTTTTTGATGCAATATGTCATTCATTTACGACAATGGCTACGGGAGGATATTCTACAAAACAGGCAAGCATTGCATACTGGAGTTCTCCGTTTATTCAATATGTCATTATCATTTTTATGTTTTTGGCCGGAACGAATTTTACCTTGTCTTACCTGGGACTGCATCTTAAGTTTAAAAAAGTTTTTATGGATGAGGAATTCCGGTGGTACCTGGGTTTTGTGATTTTGTTTTCTGCTTTTATTGCCGGTTCACTTATTATTTTTCATGGAAAAGAATTTGAATTGTCAGTTAGGGAATCTTTGTTTCAGGTGGTTTCAATCATTACTACAACAGGTTATGTTACAGCTGATTATCTGAGTTGGACTCCTTTTCTTACCTTTATTATTTTTATTCTGATGTTTTTTGGGGGATCCACAGGGTCAACCGGAGGGGGAATTAAAATTATGCGGATTGTAATTGTGATCAAAAATGGCTATTATGAATTAAGAAGGCTGATCCATCCGAATGCTGTTATTCCTTTAAAGTATAAAAGTCATGTAGTAAGTTCCCAGATTCTTTCCAATATACTGGCTTTTTTTTCAATGTATATTTTAATTTTCGGGGTTAGTGTAATCATCATGTCAACTATGGAGCCAACGCTGGATTCGGCTTTTGGCGCTGTTGCCACTACACTGGGGAATATTGGTCCGGGGTTGGGTACCGTGGGGCCTATGGATAATTTTTATCATCTCCCGGCTTTTGGGAAATGGTTTTTGTCTTTTTTAATGCTGATAGGCAGACTTGAATTGTTTACGGTTTTGGTGCTTTTTACACCTTCTTTCTGGAAACAATAAACTTATTAATAAAGTAAGTTGCCGGCCCCCTGTCTGAGAATAACCGGTTCACCTTCTGTACAATCCACAATGGTGGATGCTTCATTTTTGCCAAATCCACCGTCAATTACAACATCGGCAAAATTTTTGTATTTCTCGTATATTAATTCCGGATCGGTGGTGTATTCAATAATTTCATCCGGATCATGGATGGAAGTCGTCAGGATGGGGTTTCCAACTTCCTTTACCAGTTCTCTTATGATCAGGCAATCAGGGATTCTTATACCAATGGTTTTTTTTTGCTTTTTAAAGAATTTTGGTATTTGATTGTTTGATTTCAGAATAAAGGTAAAAGGGCCCGGGAGGTTCCTTCTCATTAACTTGAAAATAGAATTACTGATTGGACTGGTATATTCCGAAAGGTGGCTCAGGTCATAAAAAATAAAGGAAAAATCTGGCTTTCCGGGATTAACACCTTTAAAAGATGCTAATTTTTCTATTGCTTTGGATTGTTTCAGGTTACATCCCATTGCATAAATTGTGTCCGTTGGATAAATGGCAATTCCACCTTTCTTCAGGTATTCGGCAACCTTGATTAATTGCCGTTGGCCAGGATTTTCCGGATGGATCTTAATAAGCATGCTACAATAAATTTTCGAAATCACGGCAAAAATAAGAAATTCTACAGATCATGAACACTTCAATACGTTAATTTTCAAATGGAAACAGGAAAACCTTATCTTTCCCTTAATATGATCAGTTCGATGATAAACCTTTTAGTCTTTTTTTTATTTGTTCTGGACTTAATGTCAATCTTGCGTAATTATTGTTTGTAAAATTTATATTGGTTCTAAATAGCCTGTAATATAAAGAGATACAGTATTTTACCCCCCCCCCCCTATATAATTACAGTATAATGGTTGGCTTGGGGAAATTTACTTGGAACTATATGGAAATATTTAACCAAACCAATACCTTTGAGATGGTTTTTGCGAGATTACCCTGTGTCGTGCAGAAAGTATTGTGTAG
>JANTGF010000131.1 GCA_024763075.1 Bacteroidales bacterium
TCTTCTATTTGCATGTAAAAATATAATAAAATTTAAAAACCCCGGTTTATTCTTATAAAATTTCACTTAATTTGCATGAATTTTTAACTTTTTTAGACATATTAATTTATACAAACTTAGTTTGGGTTAATATTCTTGCATAAATTATCAAAATACCACAAATGAAACGAATTACTTTTTTATTATTTTTTCTATTAATATTTCACTTGCTACCTGCTCAGACTTTCAAAGCCGGTGCTGCTTACAGAGTAATTACTCCTGACCCCTTGCTCCCTGTTTCCGGAGGAATTGGAAAACCCAGGCCTGTTACACAGAAAAAAGGGGATCTGTTTGCAAGGGCCATTGTTTTTGAAAAAGGAAATACACGGGTAGCTATAGTAAGCATTGACAATTTAGGATGGCCGGCAGCCCTGGGGGATAAATCAAGGAAACTCATCAAGGGGATTCCCCCGGAAAATATTATCATTGGTGTAACTCATACCCATAGCGCACCGGATGCCTATGCCTTCCCGGATGAAAGCGGAAACATTGGTGCAGACCTGGATTACCTAAACTGGTGTACTGTTCAGATTGCGGATGCTGTAAACGAAGCCATCAAAAATCTGGAACCGGCAGCCCTTAAGATTGCAGTTGGGGAAGCAAAGGGGAAAATTGCATATAATTATTATGCTCCCAGATTATACGATCCGCGTTGCGGAGTTATTCAGGCAATTTCTTCGGAAAAAGAAAACCAGGTTATTGCAACATTGGTGAATTATGCCATCCATCCGGAAATAATTGGTCCGGGCCGGGGAATTCTTACTCCTGATTTATGTGGCCCCCTGTATAGCAGGATTGAAGAAAAAACAGAAGGCATGGCTTTGTTTATGAACAGTGCCCAGGGAGGGATGGTTACTGCAGACAACCGGCGGCCCGAAGGAAAAGAAGCCAACGACTGGAAAGAATGCAACCGAATCGGGAATTTACTAGCAGATGAAGCTCTCCGGATTATCTCCAACGCCGAAGTCCAAAAAGATCCTGAACTTTATTGCAACTCAAAAGAGGTTAAGTTTCCGGTAGATTCTGAAATACTTCGCTTTGTTTTAAATCATTCGCCGCTTGCCGGGAAAACATCTGATGATAATACAGTCAATACAAGAATAAATCTCCTGGATATCGGAACAGCCCAGGCACTGACCATTCCCGGTGAAGCACTTCCTAACATAGGCTATTACCTGAAGCGAAAAATGCCGACCAAACAATCTTTCCTGTTTGGACTGACAAATGATGCGTTTGGTTATATCTTAACCAAAGAAGACTTCAATAGCTTTGAGAGATATGAATATATCAGTGAAACCAGCCTGGGTGAAAGAACAGGGGAAATTCTGGTCAGGGAGTCACTGGAATTGATCAAAGACAGTCCCAAACCTCAGCAAAGCATCAAAAAATAACATTCCCATAAAATACCAGAACTTCATCACGAATAAGTATGAAGTTTTAACAATAAATTTAAAAAGAAATGAAAACCAAAATCAAAATTATTTTAAGTCTTACTTTTTTTATTTTCCTGCTTACCTCATCCTGTTCAAGCCAAAATAAAAAGACAGAAAAACCGATACCCGTAACTCCGGAAACCGCATTAAAAAGTTACCTGAATAATAATGATCCGTCCTTTGCATGGGAACTAAAGGATGAGTATGAAGTTGAAGGACTGAAAATCTATGACCTTCTCCTGACTTCCCAGAAATGGAGAGAATTTACCTGGAAACATCAGTTGACAGTAATCGTACCTCATGAAACTTCTTATAACGGAGCATTGTTATTTATTACCGGTGGTAGTGTGAAAGACGGAATGCCCAACTGGAGTAAGAAAGATGACAAGAGAATGCTGAGTTTCGCTCATATTGCAGCCCAAAACAAAGCAATTGTTTCCATTGTCAGACAAACTCCAAATCAACCACTTTTTGATGGGCTTGTAGAAGATCAACTGATATCCTACACCTTGCATAAATTTAAGGAAGGCGGAGATTACACCTGGCCATTGCTTTTCCCCATGGTAAAAACAGCTGTACGTGCCATGGATGCAACACAGGAATTTTCCGGAAAAACCCTTGGGCTTAATATTAAAAGTTTTACCGTAACCGGAGCTTCCAAGCGTGGCTGGACCACCTGGCTTACCGGTGCAAATGACCCCAGGGTAAAAGCAATTGCCCCCATGGTAATTGACGTGCTAAACATGCCGGTAAGCCTTGACTATCAAATAGAAGTCTGGAAAGAATACAGTGTTCAGATTGAAGATTATGTAAAACTTGAAATCCCGCAACAGGTACATACTGAAAGCGGAGATGCAATTACCATCATGGTAGATCCCTATTCATACCGGAAATCTTTAACCATGCCTAAAATGATTTTTATCGGTACCAACGATGAATACTGGCCGGTAGATGCAATTAAAAATTATTATAAAGACATCCCCGGTGAAAATTTTATTCATTATGTTCCGGATGCAGGTCATGACCTTGCAGGAGGAGAACAGGCACTCCGGGCGCTGAGTGCTTTTTGGGCGAATACACTGGAAAATAACAAATACCCTGAATGTTTATGGGAAGTTTCTCAAAGTGATGATGGGATTACTTTAAAAGTCAAGGCCTCTCCTAATCAGCTTATTGAAGCTTATTTATGGTCCTCCAGTTCAAAAGACCGGGATTTCCGGGATGAAAAATGGCATTCCTCAGATTTGAAAAAAGAAGGTGCCAAAAACATTGAACAAATAATCCGTTTCCCGGAAAGCGGTTACAAGGCTTTCTATGTTGACCTGAAATATAAAAATCCGAATGGTGGAGAATATACGAAAAGTACCCGGATTTTTGTTGTAAATAGCAATGAATTACTATAACCTGACTTCAGCGTGATATAGTCTTTATAAAAATCATTAAGCCTTTTAGAAAAATACTTAAAATTTAAACGCCAAATGAAACAACTTACCAGATTTTCAATTGCAATAGTTTTAATATCAGCATTATATTCATGTAATAAAACAGAAAAACTATCCGGAACCATCACAACTGTAGGCTCAGGCTCCGATAAAATTACGGTAGCAGTAGTTTCAGGAACTCCATATGAAATGGGAAATCAGCTGGGAGGACTTCTAAAAGAAGATATTGACTCCTGCTTAAATAATTTCATTTCCTATGCTCAGAAGGAAGCACCGGAAATATACAGCAATGAAAACCTTGATCTGGCCTGGAAAACAAATGCACCATTTATTGATCAGAGGATCATTGAAGAAATGAAAGGTATGGCAGCTGGAAGTGGAATTTCTCTGGATCTGATTCAAAGGGCGCATATGGTTCCTGTAATATCCACCTATGCCTGCAGTGGGGTAGCAGTATGGGGAGAAGCATCCCAAAACGGACACACCTATCAAATCAGGAATCTTGATTTTACCATGGGAGCCGGTTTACAGGATCATCCGCTTTTAGTAATCTACAGGCCTAAACAGGGAACACCAAGCCTTAATGTTACTTTTGCAGGCTATTTGGGTTCTCATACAGGGATGAACGCCAATCATATCGTTTTTGGAGAAAAAGGAGAATCCCCCCGTTCTGAATTCCCTTTCAATATTGAAGGTACACATTTTTCCTTCCTTTTCAGAAGTATGATGTATGATGCCAAATCACTGGAGGAGGTCCTGAATACCATAAAAAATACCACACTGATCAAACGTTACTTTTTGTTTTTCAGTGATGGCAATAAGGAAACACAAGCAGGAGCTAAGGTTCTCGTTTCAAGTCCTGATTCTGTTAAATATACCATTTGGAAAGATAATGATCCGAATGATAACCTGGCACCCAATATTTTACCAAATACCATATATTATACTATGGATAACCCAAAAGCATTTGATTTACTGAACAAGTATCATGGTAATTTTGATGATCAAAAGATGATTGAATTGTCCAGGGCTGTTGCAGATGAAGGAGGAAATCTTCTTGATGTGGTTTATGATGCAACGACTCTGGAATTATGGGTAGCTTATGCAAATGGTCCGGAGGATGCTTCAAAGCAATCTTATGTGCATATTTCAATGAATGATTATTTGAAGTAAGTGCTTTTGCACTATATTACCAATTTTATATTTATCATGAAAAGATCATCAAAAATAATTCTGGCTGTTTTTGTTGTGTTACTTGTTGGTTTTGTAATTTTCCAAAACCGGGTTTCCGGCACTTATAAAATATATCAGTTATTAACCAGAACAACAACTGTTATAAGTGAAGGTTCTGATAACTATAACCTCCACATTTCAGCAGGAACAGGTAATGGTAAAGATTCTGATACCCTGAATGCATATATTTCTTATAAAAAGGATTCACTTTTTAAAGCAGATATTTCTTTTAATAATGATAAATACCTCATTCTTCATAATCAGGATTCAACTAAAGTATTCATAAGTAAAGCAGAATTGCTCATCTCAGGGAAAAACAATCAACAAGGAAATTTCGATTTAGCTAAACTTCTGGGAAATATCCTTAGCGACTATCATAATACTGCTTTCATTCCATCCATGTCCCGGGCAAAAAGATTAGAGATCGCTGCCTGGTTGTTTTTCAATGGTAATTTTGAAAAGCTTCAAATTGGCGAAACAAAATATCATATTATTTCATTGCCTGAAAATAATCCCCTGAAAGGCGCCGAATTGTGGATGAATAGCGGGCAAAATGAATATCTTTTTAAATTAAACAATAAGGATCAGAAGATTGATATTTATTTCAGTTTGATTGGTCCTCAGGTTCATAAGCAACTTCCCCCACCCACGTCATTAAAAAGAATTGTTATTGATGGCAATGAACTTAATACGGCCATTTACAGAGGGGCACTGAGAGCAGGTGGTATTTTGCTTGAAAATATGGAACCTCCCAGACCCGATGGAGTAGATCACAAATGGGGAAAGGGTATGTTAACCTATGTGAATCATAACCGGGTTTTTATTGCCAAAGGCACCCATCGTGAAATTGGTGAAGCACATGGTGCTTTGCTGAAAAAAGAGATCCGAAAACTGGTTGATGCCACGCTTTATACAATCAACTGGGTATATACCATTGAAAAAGGCAGCTGGTTCCTAGATGACCTTAGAGGTGCCTACGAACGTGAAGCTCCGTTCATCCCGGAAAAGTACCAGAAAGAAATGAAAGGCTTGGCTGAAACCTCCGGGATCAGTCTTGAAGAGATCCGGCTGACCAATGTATTTCCTGCCCTTTTTCATTGTTCAGGATTTGCTCTTTTCGACTCAGCCACTATTGATGGAAAACTTTACCATGGAAGGATACTGGATTATATTACCGAACTGGGTCTTCAGTACTATCCGGTAATTCAGATACTTAAGCCTACAGGCAGTTATGCTTTTGCCAATATAAGTTTTGCCGGATTCATCGGATCGGTTACGGGGATGAATGAGAAACAGGTAACTTTTGGCGAAATGGGAGGAAGAGGAGAAGGTGACTGGGACGGAATGCCAATGCCTTTATTAATGCGTGAAGGTATGGAACGGGCCAATACCTTGGATGAAGCACTTAACATTTTTAAGGCAACACAACGAACCTGTGAATATTACTATGTAATTTCTGACGGGAAGATTCCTGACGGAAGGGGACTGGCTACTACTCCGGATAAATTTGAGATTGTAAAGCCAGGCGAATTTCATCCACAATTGGACGAACCGGTTAAAGATGCCGTATTAATGTCGGCAGGTGATCGTTATAAAAAACTTGCTGAAAGGGTGAAAGATCAATGGGGAAACATTGATGCAGAAAAAGCCATCCGCTTAATGGACAGGCCGGTTGCGATGAAAAGTGCTTTGCATATTGTTCTTTTTGCTCCGCAGACACTGGAATTCTGGGTGGCAAACGCGGGTTCCGGGACTCCTGCATGTAATGAACCCTATACACATTATTCCATGAGCGAATTATTAAAACTTATTGACGAATAACATGATCCGGACAATAACATTACTTAAAACAGCCTTTTTTGCATTTTTATTTATCAGTCTGATATCCTGTGGTGGGAAAAAAGAACTTCCTGTCGCGAAATATTATGAATACGACAATGATCTTCCTCTTCTGGACAGTACACGTTTAATTAAAGACACAACGGATTATAATTTGAGTTATGTAACCTACCGTAGTGTCCATGATATAAAAGTTACCGGATTATTATCTGTTCCAAAAAAAGGGAAAACCCCTTTTCCCGTAATCATTTTAATGCATGGGCTTGGTGACAGAAAAACAGTTGACTACATTGAAGTTGGTAACAGATACATGCTGAATGCTGGTTATGCAGTTTTAAGGCTGGATATTTCCAATCATGGCGACCGCCACAAATATGATTATGATTTTAATCTTACTGACGGTTACAGGTACTGGACAAGGGAAATGATTACTCAGACTGTTTTTGACCTGAGACGGGCCATTGATTATATTGGCACCCGTGATGAACTTGATAAAAACCGGATAGGATATTTCGGGATAAGCCTTGGGGGAATTATCGGCACTGTTTTTTGTGGTGTGGATGAAAGAATTAAAGTTCCCGTGATCGTACTGGCAGGAGGAAACCTTAATCTGATGTTCGGAAAGGAAGCTCTTTCAGAAGATACAAAAGATTTTTTAAGCATAATTGATCCAATCAATTATGTAAAATTGATTTCTCCAAGGCCACTGCTAATGGTCAATGCTGAAAATGATGACGTAGTACCACCCATAACCAGCAAACTGCTTTTCAAAGCTGCAAAGGAACCTAAAAAAATCATCTGGTATCCTGCCAAACATCATGATATTCCTATTGACAAGGTTTATCCGGATGGAATTCACTGGTTTGACAAGTATATAAAATGAAAACAATAAAAAAAATAGTCCGTATATTTTCCCGGATCATTTTAGGTCTGCTTATTTTAATTTTTATTGGATTCCTGATACTTACCGGTTCGTCATGGAAAAGGCATTTTATTACTTATCCCCGATTTGAGAAACAAAGAGCAGATCTATGGAAAAAATACAAAAAACCGTCAAAAGTTATCCCTCTTAAGGAATACAAAGGAATTTTACATGCACATACTTATTGGTCACATGACAGCCGGGGTATTATTGAGGAAATTTTACCTGCCGCCAAACACGCAAAATTAGACTTCCTGTTTTTTTCTGATCATCCCCATGGAAAACTGGATAGTTTTCCAAGAAGCTATCATGGTATTTACGATGGAATACTAATTGAACCCGGAACTGAAAGCAGTGATGGTTGTATGGTTTGTCCAATGGACAGTGTGGTTCTTGACTGGAGCAAAGGTCAGGATTCCATTATAAAAGAAGTGGTGGATATGGGTGGCCTTGCATTGTATGTGCATACTGAAAAGCCGCACAACTGGGATAACCCCGATTATCATGCCATGGAAATTTACAATATTCATACCGATATGCTGGATGGAGAAAAATTAGCACCACTTATAATCAATTTTACAGTTAACGGAAAAAAATTCAGGCATTGGTGCTTCAGGGAACTTTACGATGAGCAAACAGAAATACTGGCCAACTGGGATTCCTTAAATAAAAAAAGAAAAATAGTCGGGATGGCCGCTGTGGATGCACATAACAATCAAAACATCAGAGCCAGATACCTGGATGATAGACGGGTTGAATGGGTTGGGCCCAATGCGGAAACCATATCGGTAAAAAAGCCGGGGATATTTGAAAAATTACTTTTTGGGAAACCCGATGCAGCAGGTTGGGTTTTTAAGTTTGATGTAGATACCTATTTTGCATCTTTTAATTATGTAAACACCCACATTTTCAGTGACACATTAACAAATAAAGCCCTGAAAAACCATTTGGTAAATGGAAATGCATTTATTGCATTTGAAAATCTGGCAAATGCTACGGGTTTTCAGTTTTATTCAACTGATTCGGATAATCATATCAGCGGCATTTTAGGAGATTCCGTGCAAAATAGCTCCGTATCAGCATTACATGCAGCTTCTCCCTTTCCCGTTGAGTTTAAACTAATCAGAGATGGAAAGGTGATTGACAAAGTGGAAAATGTGTATAATTATGAATATAACATCCATTCTGAGCCCGGAAACTACAGGATCGTAGCCAGTCTGATGCTGGACAAAAAATGGACAACCTGGGTTCAGACCAATCCCATATATGTGTTTGAAGAAACTAATAAATAACTATCAATTATGCTTACAGCAATCCAACGGAAAAAGATAATAAAAAGGTTGATCAGGTTTCTGGTAATACCATTAGGGGCTTTGCTTGTCATTTTCTACTTTTACTTTGCACTGCCCTTATGGGGAATACCTTTTAATGCAAAAAGACATGGGAATCCGCCTCTGACGCCTGCCTGGGCACTTGAATGCTGGCTGTGGGAAGATGATGTCAATACAGCTCAAAGAGCGGATGAATTACTGGATGGATATGCCAAACACGATATTCCGGTCCGCACCATCCTGCTGGACAGCCCCTGGAGTTACAGATACAATGATTTTGAGGTGGATACAAACCTTTATCCCCAACCTGAGAAATGGTTCAGAGAGACTCAGGACAAAGGTTATCGTGTAGTTCTCTGGATGACCTCCCTTGTTAACAGTTTCAGTAAAGGTACAACCATCAGTCACTCGGAACCCTGGTATAACAAGGCCCGCGAAAAAGGATATCTGGTTACCGGAGGTAAACAGGTTGACTGGTGGAAAGGAGATGGAGATTTTATTGACTACACCAACCCCGAGGCAATGAAATGGTGGCATGGATTACAACAAACCGTTTTTGATTATGGGATTGATGGCTGGAAACTTGACGGAGCTGCAACTTTATTTCAGCGCCAAATCGGACCAATTCCTTTTCCATACCGAAAAACCCATAACGGAATAATGACAACCAGGGGGTATATGGATCATTATTACCGCGATGAATATAAACATGGTCTGGAACAAAATACTGAGTTTGTTACGCTTACCAGATCCATGGACAGAAATTTCCATCCGGAAGGATTTTCGCCCATTGATGCCTCTCCGGTTAACTGGGTAGGTGATCAGGAGCATCACTGGTCAACAGGCAGCAGTTCAGAAGAAAAAAAGGACATTGCGCTAAAAGGAATACAGGGTTTTGAATCGGCCATCCAAAGCATTCTAAAAAGTGCCGAAAAAGGATACAGTATTATAGGCTCGGATGTTGCCGGTTTTTCCGGAGGAACAATTCCTCCACGCTTATACATCAGATGGGCACAATTTTCAACTTTCTGCGG
>JANTGF010000132.1 GCA_024763075.1 Bacteroidales bacterium
GGTTTTAATGCTTTTGATTTTGCAGATGAACTTGTGAATAATGGATTAATAAATAAATTCTTAGTAATTATTACCAGCTCCAATGACATCAAAGGCAACTATGTAAAAGCACGAAAACTGGGTGTAGATTATTATCTGATTGAGCCTTGTCAGGGATCCGAGCTTTTCAATATCATTCAGGACAATTTTCTGAAAATTAAAATCCAGCCTCACGTGGATAACTCCCTGGCAAAATTAAAAAAAGATGTTAAAATATTAATGGCAGAAGATAATGTCATCAATCAAAAGGCTGCACAGGTGATATTTAAAAACCTTGGTTACGAAATTGATATTGCCGAGAATGGCGTGGAAGTTCTGAAAATGGTCAAAACAAAAAAATACGATATCATTTTTATGGATATTATGATGCCCGAGATGGATGGGTGGGAAGCTACCAGAGAACTAAGAAACCAGGGAATTAAGATTCCTGTTGTCCCTCTAACGGCAGATTTTAGTGACGAGGCCAGGTTAAAGGCCAAAGAAGAGCAAATGGGAGATTTCCTGGCAAAACCTGTAAAAATTGATGAAGTAAAAAGAGTTATGATGAACTGGTTTACGGAATATCCTGGGAAAACACAAAACAAAAATACAGATATATAATTTCCCTGATACTTCTGGTAAGAACTTTATTTTCCATCCCTCAGCTATATTCATGCCCGATCAACAAATATTCCATTTGTTTGGTTCATTGCCTCATCTGCCGATAGTTTTCTGGGTATAAATTTTCTTTGTTCTGTTTTGTGTGGTGCATGACCCGGAATGCGAATTATCAAGAGTTAAATCACTAATAATTAACAATAAAACACAAAGCCTTTTTGCCGTGCATAAAACAGGTGGAAGTTCCCTGAATATAGATTATCTTTGTACGACATTTTAGCGTTTTATTTATGGCAGATACAACAAAAGTAAATGTTGAATACTTTTTGGATCACAGGCAGGATGCCCCTCTTGTGGATGTCAGATCACCTGCTGAATATTCGCATGCTCATATACCCGGAGCTGTAAACATTCCATTATTTGATAATGAAGAGAGAGCCATTGTAGGAACGCTGTACAAAAAATCAGGAAAAGAAGCAGCCATACTGAAAGGACTGGAAATTACGGGACCGAAACTGACTGCATTTGTAAAAAAAGCACGAACCATTGCTCCTCATAAAAAGCTTTTCATACATTGCTGGCGGGGAGGCATGAGAAGTGAGTCTATGGCCTGGTTATTTGAAACATCCGGGATACAAAGCACCATTATTGAAGGAGGCTATAAAGCTTACAGACAGTATATTAAAGCTGCATTTGACCAACCCACTGTGTTCCTGATCCTTGGAGGAATGACAGGTAGCGGAAAAACATACATTTTAAGGAACCTGAAAATGCTGGGAGAGCAGGTGGTTGATCTGGAAGGTCTGGCAAATCACAAAGGTTCTGCCTTTGGTGGGATTGCTCAGGATCAGCAGCCTTCAACCGAGCAGTTTGAGAACAATCTGTTCGAAGAATGGAGCAACCTGAATCTAAAAAAGCCGGTCTGGCTCGAGGATGAAAGTAAAGCCATTGGCAAAGTTCATATTCCCGGGGAAATCTTTGTGAAAATGCGGAAAAGTAAAGTGATTGAAATCCGAAGGTCGAAAGAACAAAGGGTTAAAATACTGGAAGATGATTATGCTGCCCTGGATCCGGAAGAACTCAAGCAATCGGTTTTACGGATCAGTAAGAGGCTTGGCGGCCTAAAAACAAAGGAAATCATTGATGCCATTGAGAATAAAAGTTTTGGAAATGCCATTGGAATGGTCCTGGATTATTATGATAAAACATATTTGAAAGGCCTTGGGAGCAGGGATCCTTCAACGATTTTTCCTGTTTATCTTCAGTCTGATAACCTGATGGAAAATGCAAAAACTGTTCGGCATTTTGTCCGGGAAGAGTTTATTTTATCCTGAAATAAATTATTCAAATTTCACTGCAATTTATTTTTTCTTTTTTATCTCTTTATAATTTTCTAATTTAGAAAATTGAAAAAGAGGATGCACATGAGTGGAAAAAATGAGTTTATTCTGGTCCCGTGGGATTTTACAAAAGTTGCAGAAAGTGCCCTGCTTCATGGAATTAAAATTGCCCGGATGGTTGGAGCTGAGATTATTCTTCTTCATATTATTCCTGAGAATACAGACCAAAAAGCTGAAAAAAAGATCAGCATACGGCTAAATAGTATTGTGAATGAATACAGGGAGTCATTTGGCATGGATTTTCGGGGTAAGGTTATGAGGGGGCATATCTATTCAACCATCTCTGATTATGCCAATGAAGAAAATGCTGCGATGGTAATTATGGGTACTCATGGCTTAAAAGGTCTTCAGAAAATCACCGGCAGCTGGGCATTGAAAGTTATTACCGGTTCAAAAGTACCCTTTATCGTTGTTCAGGAAAAACCGGCTGAGTTTGAAAAATACAAAAATATTGTTTTCCCCCTCGATTTTAAAACAGAGAACAAAAATAAACTGAAATGGGCCATATTCATGGGAAAGTATTTTGATTCCAAAGTTCATATTCTGAAAAAAAAGGAAGAAGAAAAATCAATGCAGAAAAAGATTGATCTAAACCTGACCCTTGCCATGAGGTACCTGATTCAGAATGCGCTGGATTATGAGATCCATGAACTTCCTTTGATACCTAATTTTGCCAAAGAATCACTGGCTTTTGCCCAGGATATCAATGCCGATCTTATCATTATTACAACAACCCGGAATCTGAATCCGGCACGATACATTCTTGGTCCTCAGGAACAATACATCATTGCAAACAGTTCCAAAATACCGGTAATGTGTATCAATCCCTGATTTTTTGCTTATTTAATAACAGATGTTTCGCACTTAAAGGTTGTTGTATGATATTAAATAAGTTATAAAATCCATAACTAAATTATATCCATGATAATTAATTACTTACTTAATATTTCCATTTTTGAACTTGTTACTTTGTGATACTTTGTGCATTCCTTGGTGTTCCTTAGTGGTAATATAGAGTATCCAATTTTAACCACCAAGGCCCCCAAGGATATCACAAAGGACTCACTAAGGTCAACAATCTTAATATCAATATATTATGCCAAACTACTTTGCCTGCGAAACATTAATAAATAACAATCTAAATTCTACTTAAGTTTTCGTTTTTCTTGAAATCCAGCGATTGAAAACGATAAAAAGAGTCAAAACTATTAACCATTGCACTACGCAGGTCATCAGGCTAAAGGCATTGAAAGGATTATACCATGCCTCAGGGGCAAAAACGGTAACCGACTGATAAAGCCACCAAAATAATAAAATAAATGCAGATACAGGAATGACATATTTCATCTCATAAATCAACCAGCGCCCTAGCTTCCAGTCATTCTGAATGGTTGCCAGGTCCAATGTCATTTGTTTCACCCCCAGTTTCATAATGGCAATAGCAATAAAAGCCCCGGAAATCATCAGGGCAATGCCCCAGACATAATCCTGATTGCTTAATAAATTCAGATTTTTTGCCGATGGAATCCCGAATAAATACACCACAGCCACCACCAGACTAATGGCCTTTGAACGACTCATGCCCATATCAAGCAAAACCCTGGTAGGCAATTCAAACATGGCAATGATCGAAGAAAATCCGGCAAAAGTCAACCCCAAGAAGAACAAAACAGCCAAAGCAGAACCCATCGGCATTTTAGCAAAGAGCTGGGGCATCCAGATAAAGGTAAGTCCGGTAGAAGCAGGCCCGCTGGTTTTCATGATTTCCAGCGTTTCAGAATTTGTCATACCCATTTCTGAATGAAGAACGGAGAATACAGTTCCGAAAATCATTACTGCCGCAATAATGGATACGGTATTGTTCCCTATTCCGGTGATAAATGCATTTTTCACCACCCCGAATTTTGATTGCATATACACGGCATAGGTCAGGAACAAACCCCAGCCGGCACCGGTATCCCAGGCATTCTGTGTAAGAGCTGCAAGCCATACACGGGGTTGGGAAAGCTGACTCCAATCAGGTGAAAACAAATATTTTATCCCTTCAAATGCCCCGGGCAGGGTTACAGCCCGGATAACAGAAAGTAATACAATGAATAAAAGTGTGGGTATCAAAAACTTATTTACCCTCTCAATGGAACGAACCCCTTTCCAGACAACCAGCGCACCAAAAGCGACTGCAAAAAAATGAAATAGCAAAGGCCAGTTACTGCTCTGAAACTGGTCCCAGATATTCATGGCTTCAGCAGAATCTCCCGGAAGCGGGTGAAATAGCGTTACGTAAAAATAATACATACACCAGCCTACAACCACCGTATAAAAAAAGGCAATCGCCGTGGATACAAAAGCTACAAAAGTTCCCATCCAGGCAAATTTACTTCCAATGGCTTTTTTGAAAACACCGATGGTTCCCATTCTGAATTTACGTCCCAGTGCGTATTCAGCAATGATCAGAGGAATGCTCCACAGAAAAAGGAAGATCAGCCAGGCAAATAAAAATGCACCGGCTCCGTGTTCGCCTCCGTTTTGTGCAGCAATCCGGGGGAATCTCCAGATATTCCCTGTACCCACAGCAATTCCCAGAGCACTTAAGATCAGGCCCAGTCTCGAAGAAAATTGAGGACGGGAGGTATTTCCGGATTTTTCAGAAGTCATGACGTAGATTTATATAGTTGGAAATACAAGTTTAACAATTAAAATTCAATATTGTATAAAATTACCTATTTTTGCATGCACAGCTTATGTCAATAGAAACAAGAAATATTACCAAATACTATGGCTCGCAAAAGGCATTGAATGATGTGTCTTTTACGGTTAACACAGGCGAAGTAGTTGGTTTATTGGGGCCAAATGGTGCCGGAAAATCAACTCTGATGAAAATTATCACCGGATTTATTTCACCAAGTGACGGGCAAATCCTGATAAACGGAAAGGATACCCTGGAAGATCCGGTCAATATCCGTAAAAAAATAGGCTATCTCCCGGAAAACAACCCTTTGTATTATGACATGTATATTAAGGAATACCTCGAATATACAGGCCGTATCTTTAGACTGGGCTCAAAATTAAAACCCCGGGTTGAAGAAATGATCCGTTTAACCGGATTAACACCGGAAAGACATAAAAAGATCGGGGCGCTGTCAAAAGGCTTCAAACAAAGGGTTGGCCTTGCCCAGGCACTGATCCATGATCCGGAAGTATTGGTGCTGGATGAGCCCACCTCCGGGCTGGATCCCAACCAGATCATTGAGATCAGAAACCTGATTTCTGAAACAGGAAAAGAAAAAACCGTCATTCTTTCCACCCATATCATGCAGGAAGTTGAGGCCATTTGTGAACGCATTCTCATTATTAAAAAAGGAGGGATTGTGGCAGATGATGCAACGTCCAGTATTCATTCCAGCGTTGAAGGAGAATACCAGACTGTTCTGGTTGAGTTCCTGGAAAATGTCAAAAAGGACTTGCTGAGCCAAATCCCGGGTGTTCTCAAAGTAATGCATGTTAAAAACAATTCATGGATCATCCAGGGAAAAATAACGGAGGATATCCGTCCGGGTATTTTCAGGTTCGCTGTTGACCAAAATTACACGCTGCTTTCCCTGCAGGAACAGGAGAAAAGCCTGGAGCAGATTTTCCAGGAACTGACAAAAAACTAAATTGCCAATCTGTTTCTGATCTGAAACTTTTTTGCTGATAATTTGGAATCCAGATAAAATATCCTTTCATTTGCAAACATATTACTGTGGAAGGATTTGTCTGATTGCAACCACTGAAAAAAATGCTAAAACAGTATTCCGGTTTAGCCTGTCAGTTCAATCACCCCCACTTTTTATTAAACTTTTAAATATCTAACTAATATGTCATATTTATTTACGTCCGAATCTGTTTCAGAAGGCCATCCTGATAAAATTGCAGATCAGATTTCAGATGCACTTCTGGATGAATTTTTAAAAATCGACCCTGAATCAAAAGTGGCCTGTGAAACCCTTGTAACAACAGGACTGGTTGTTTGTAGCGGAGAAGTGAAAACCGATGGCTATATCGATATTCAAAACACTGCAAGACAGGTGATAAGAGATATCGGATACACAAAAGGAGATTATAAATTCGATGCAGATTCCTGCGGGGTTATTTCTACTATCCATGAACAATCTGCCGATATAAATCAGGGAGTTGAAAGGGAAAATGCAGAAGAGCAGGGTGCCGGCGACCAGGGGATTATGTTTGGATATGCCAACAGGGATATGGATAATGGAATGCCATTACCTCTTGAACTGAGCCACATGATTTTACTTGAACTTTCCAACATCCGAAAAGAAGGTAAAAAAATGACCTACCTCCGCCCCGATTCAAAATCCCAGGTTACCGTTGAATACGATGACAATCATAATCCGGTCAGTATTGATACCATTGTGGTATCAACTCAGCACGATGAGTTTGTATTACCGGCAAAAGATACAAAAGAAGCCAGGAAAGATGCCCAGGAAGCGATGCAGGCAAAAATTAAAAAGGACATTGAAACAATCCTTTTACCCGGTGTGAAGGAGAAGGTACCTGAACGGATAAAAAAATTATTTAATGGTTTCCGTTTGCTGGTAAATCCTACCGGAAACTTTGTTATTGGCGGGCCTCATGGCGACAGCGGGCTTACCGGCCGGAAAATTGTGGTAGATACCTACGGAGGGAAAGCCCCGCATGGCGGAGGTGCATTCTCCGGAAAAGATTCTTCAAAAGTGGATCGTTCGGCAGCTTATGCCTCAAGGCATATTGCCAACAATCTGGTTGCTGCAGGAGTGGCAAAAGAAGTTTTGATCCAGCTGGCCTATGCAATCGGAGTTGCCGAACCTGTGGGAGTTTACGTAAACACCTTTGGAACGGTTGAGATTAAGGATAAAAACGGGAACCCTGTTAAAGATGGTACAATTGCTGAAAAAGTAAAAGAGATCTTTGATTTAAGGCCTTATGCCATAATTGATCGCTTCCAACTGAAGAATCCAATATTTAAAAAAACAGCCTCTTACGGACACTTCGGACGTAAACCTTACACCAATGAAGTTGAGGTTCATTACGATGGTCCTGAAGTAATTAAGAAAATGATAAATGGTAAAGAGAAAACATTTAAAAAAGTTGAATATTTTACCTGGGAAAAACTGGATTATGTGGATAAAGTGAAAAAAGCTTTTAACTCATAAACAAATTTTGAGGAATTATATCCGGGGCATCAATCATTTTATTGGTGCCCTTTTTTTTGGGCATCTTTAAAAGCCATTGCATACTGGTCACAAACTTTGTCCCAACTATACTGTTCCCTTATTTTCTTCAAATTTCCTCTGATTCTTTCATCTTTTTTATCGTTCAGTCTTCCAAGTCCTGAGAAATATTCCTTCAACAAACTAATCGTAGAAAAATAAAAAGCATTTTCACCTAATACACTCCGGTTATAAGGATTATCATGGGTAAAAATAGTACAGGATACAGCCATGGCTTCAAGCAGGGAAGGATTGGTCCCTCCGGCAGAATAACCATGTACATACGCTTTACTGTGCCTTCTGAAAATATTCAATATCTTTTTATCAAAGATCGGACCTAAGAAACTGATTCCGGGATGATTGCCAAATTCCTTAACCAGTTTTCTTCCAAATTTTGTATGTGTATTTCCAATTACAATCAGATGATCCTTTGAACCGGATTTCAGAAAAGCTTTCAGGATCATGTCGGTATTATTCTCTGGTTCAAGCCTTGAAATTACAAGAAAATATTCCTTTTCATTTATTAACTCCTGATATTCAACAGGTAAAAGATCTTTCTTCAGTCCATTTTCAGGAGGGATATCTGCACCATAGGCAATGTTTGCAGGATTAATTCCATATTTTTTCTGATAGTACTTCTGAATCTCCAGATTATCAACTACCTGATAATCCGCCCATTTTACAGCCAATCTTTCTGAAAACTTCAGATAGGCCCTGGCAAACCATCCCCATTTTTTTCTTTTCCATTCCATTCCGTCCAAATGAAATACAAAAGGAATTTTATTGGGATTCTTCAGAATCTTTAGAAAAACAGAAGGCGTGTGACCACAATTAAAGATCAGATCAGGCTTTCGTTTCAGGGCATCCCAAAGACATAAAAAATCATACAGCAGGGAAGATAAGGGTGGATTCCATTTGAAGGGAGCAATAATTTTAACAAGCTGTACCCCTTCGAACATACTTTCTTTAAACGAATGATCTTCAGGATTGTACACCATAACCTCATGGCCCTTTTTCACCATCCTCACAGACAGGCCCTCAGCAAACTGCTCAAAACCGCCATACCTGTTTGGAATTCCCCGTGTACCTGTTATTGCTACTTTCATTCGTATTCACAAACCCTTCCGGGCCACCCTGATTTAATTTAAAATGCCAAAAATAATCAGATTCAGGAACAAATTTGTTTAAAAGTCATAAAACTAAATAATTTTTAACTTCTGACAGTTATATACTGATCTTTTTACAATAAAACCCGGAAAGAGAATCATTAATATGTTATAAAACATATCCGGCTCCGGGTTACTTTTCCAATGTTTTAGGAACAATAATAATAAAAGGAGTTTTTACAAAACCGGATTTATGGTGAACAAGCTACAAGTAAAAATAATATTTTTCCTGTTTCTTTTACCTCTTCTCAGAAGTGGATTCTCCCAGGCGGATGACCATAATTACGTAATTTCCCGTTCCCCTCTTATACCGGTAAGTGATACTTCAGCATTATCTCAGCTCGACTGGAATAAAAAACAACAATCCGTAAGTTTTTACGATGGGGAAACCCGCATCATCCAGAAGGTTGAGTCAGGCATAACCCCGGATGGAAACGACATGGTTCAAACCTTCATTTATGACCTTGCAAACCGGCAAACCACCGAGTACCTGCCTTTCCCCAGAGAAAAAGCAGCACTTAAAAGCGCTTTTACAAATGATCCGGTAAATAAATTGATTGAGTTTTATGAACAGGCTCCGGAACAGGTAGCGTCTTCCAACTATCCATATGTAGAAAAAGAATTTGATAATTCTCCCGTAAATCAAGTCATTAAACAGGGGTCTCCCGGAGCAACCTGGAAGCTGAACGGAGAACATACTATGAAAAGTCATACTTATGGTAACAGGGAAGAAATAACCAAATGGATTGTAAACACCGGTGGAGAATGTGTTGAGGATGGTATATATCCCCGGGGCACAGTTTATGTAAATGAAA
>JANTGF010000133.1 GCA_024763075.1 Bacteroidales bacterium
TATTCCGCAAATGAGCCCCAGTGTGTAAAACCAGGCTGAGACTGATGATCACATATCTGATGATTACCGGAGACACATTGCCCGCAGGTACCGCAACCACATACAAAAGGAACTGTTATCCTGTCTCCGGTTTTAAAGTTCAGAACATCTGTTCCCACAGTCACAATTACCCCTGCAAGCTCATGTCCCGGAACATGGGGCAGCTTAATATCCGGATCATGGCCCATCCAGCCGTGCCAGTCACTTCGGCATAATCCGGTGGCTGTTACCTTTACTACAACACCATGTTTCTTTGGTTCAGGATCTTTTACATTCTTAATACTTATCGGTCCACGGAATTTCTCATAAACAGCTGCTCTCATTTGTGTAATGCTTGTATCTTCTAGATTAAAAATATTTTATGTGTAATATGTATTTCCAATATCACCTATCAAAGATAGAAATCATTCTTTAATTTATTTGTCTGGCAGTGATAAACCGACTATTCGGTTTTTACTATTTTTCCCGTTTTGATTTTCCCGTCAATATTGATCTGTATCAAATAAGTCCCTTTGGCAAATTGGTTTATGTCTATTTCTGTTTGATTATAAACCGTCAATATTTTCTGTCCGGTTAAAGTAAATACTGAAATATCAATTTTTTGGAATGTTTTTTCAAGAGGAATTTGCAACTTTCCCCTGGTTGGGTTTGGAAAAAACGGAACCTGGTCACTGTTAAAACCGGGTTCATTGATTGCCGTCAGGGTATCGCACCGGAGGGGATGCTGTTGAAAAAATACCCACATTGAATCTGTTGCATTAATATAATCTGAGGTTGGATCACCGGTTGGTGTCTGAACACCACCCGGCCAGGAATGTCCGCCATCATGCGTAATAAACTGCAGGATTTCCGAACCACATTCACAAATGGACCATTTTATGAAAGTGTATTGTGCATTATTTATAATGGTATCGTTTGAAACAGCACAAGCATTTTTATTTGCCCATGCATTTAAGACTGAATCCTGTGGTGGATTGTAATGATTTGAAGGCCCTTCTCCAATTCCTCCGGAATAGGGTACATGTGTATCAAGATAAGAGTGAAAACTTATGATAGGCACAGGGCGAACCGGATCGCATGTATTCATGCTCATTGAAGCTGCAACGGGTGCAATTGCAGCAATTCTGCCGGATAATTCACAAGCCAGCCGGTAGGACATAAATCCACCATTAGACATTCCTGTTGCGTAAATTCGATTCGTATCAATGGTATAACGCTTGATCAAAGTATCCAATAAAGCACCAATAAAGCCAAGGTCATCAATGTTTGAGCTGCTCGCAAAACCGCAGCACCAACCTGCATTCCAGGAACTGGCATTTAGAAACCCTCCTTTTACACCTTCCGGATAAACCACAATAAAGTTTTCAGCATCTGCTTTTATACTTAGCTGTGATTGGTTTTGAATATTATAAGAACTACCAAATCCTCCATGCATTGCAATAACCAATGGGAGGGAATCAGTTCCTGAATAACCGGCAGGAAGGTGAAGAAGGTATGTCCTGTTATACCCACCGAATTGAATACTGTCATATTGCCCAAAAGACAATGTTGGGATGAATAACGGAATTAGTAAGGCCAGATGAAATCTACTTTTTAATTTATCTGTCTTCATGGGGCTATAAATAAATAATACATTATCAACGAGGTACAGAACCGGAATAACCCGGTCCCCGGACTACGCGTCCCGGAAAAACCCCTGTATGCTCGCCGTCTTTCAGTACCTGTTGACCATTCACAAAAACATGAACCATCCCCGTTGCATATTGATGGGGATTCGTAAAAGTGGCATGGTCGGTTATTGTTTCAGGATCAAATACAACAATATCTGCAAAGTATCCGGTTTGCAAAGACCCCCTTTTTATAATCTTCAGATTTGAAGCGGGAAAAGATGTGAGACGCCGGATCGCTTCTTCCAAAGGGATGACATGTTCCTCACGTACATATTTTCCAAGCAAACGTGCAAACGAACCATAAGCTCTCGGATGCGGATTGGTTTTCAGAAAATTCCCTTCCGGAGCCAGAGAACCGGCATCGGAACAAAAACTCATCCATGGCAAAGCTATCTTTTTATGTACATTGCTTTCAGACATAGTAAAAAAAACAGAGCCTATCCGGCTGTCATCATCCACGATCAGGTCAAGTACTGTGTTCTCTAGTGAAGTGCCACGCAACCGGGCTACTTCCGCCAGGCTTTTCCCGGTTAAATATTTCAATGAATCATTGGTAAAACCTACCAACAATATGCTATCCGGCGAACAGGGGAAGTCTATTTCCTTCAAAATTTTCTTCCGGATTTCCGGATTGCTGATCCTTTCTACTTCTGCGTTATGTCCTCCTTCTCTTGCCCAGGTAGGCTCAACAGTATTCAGACCGGTTGCCGAAGCAGGATAATTGTACATATCGGCAGTGATCCGCAATCCTTCCATTTTTGCCTGCTCAATTTTCTTAATGGCTTTGTCCAGTTTTGCCCAGTTTTCCTTTCCTCCTGCTTTAAAATGATAGATTTCTGCACGGCAACCGGATTCGCGTGAGATGCGGATCAATTCATCCACAGCTTCCAGCAGGTAATCATTTTCATCGCGGATATGTGAGATGTAAAGCCCGTCATATTCGGCTACTACCTTTGCCAGTTCAATCAATTCTTCGGTGGATGCAAAGGTCCCCGGAACGTATATCAGGGCGGAAGCCAGACCCAGGGCACCTTCCTGCATGGCCAGCCGGACCAGTTGCTTCATCTGTTTCATTTCACCGGGAGTGGCCGGCCGGTTTGTCAGACCAATCACATATTCCCGTACTGTTCCCTGACCGATAAAAGAGGCAATGTTGGTGGATACACCTTTTTCTTCTAAAAAACGGAGATAGCCATCAAGGCTTGTCCACGAAACATCATATTTAATATCATCCTGACCTTCAGTCATTTCTTCTTTCATCACTTTATTCAGAGGTCCCATTGAGGAACCCTCACCCATCACCTCAAGTGTAACGCCCTGGCGAATGTCACTTTGTGATCGGCCGTCTTCGATCAGTGATTCTGTCGCCCAGCTCAGCATATTGATGAAACCCGGAGCAACCGCCAGTCCTCCGGCATCTATTTCTTTTACTCCTTTTTTACCAGAAAGGTCACCAATGGCTGCTATACTGTCGCCTGATATGGCCAGATCGGCTTTGGCCGGAGCTCCGCCACTTCCGTCATAAATCATTCCGTTGCGAATGATCACATCATAATCAGGCTTGGAACAGGAGAACAGAAAAACCGGCAATACAAGGAGCAAAAAAATAACATATTTGAATGTTTTCATGCTTATTTAAATTTAGGAAATCAGAATTATGCAAATTAGAAATAATATTTCATGAATACAAAGAGAATAAAATGAGTTTGATGTCAAAAATTTTCAATCCTTAAGGCGTCTTTAATATTTAACATTCCAGACTTTCAAATTCAACATACCGGAATCCGGTTTTTCAAAAGGCCCCACCGAAGGATTTTCCGGATCTCTTTTTGTTCCAAAGTAGTCGGTATCTATTACCAGGGGAGAACCATCAGGGTTTTCGAAATACTGTTTTGGCATTTTCGCCTTACCCAGTACCTGAGTTGTTATCAATTGCGCATGTTTTTCCAAACTTAAATCATCTGAATTAATTTGCAAATATACACTGCTCCCTTTCTCGATAACATGGGCATTTGGATTGAAATCCGGATTTTCCAGATAATTAATTTCCTTTTCATAATGAGTGGCTCCGTTGTAATAAACATTTCCATCAATCCAAACCGGTAATTTTGCTGCACGGTATCCTGCAGTTCCGAAATTATACCTGGTGTTATGTTGAATTGTGTCAGTTCCTTTGCCAATAATTATATTGTTGTAATATCTGTCGTCGCCTGAGTAGATTGTTGAAAGTCCTGCCACAGCAGTTGAATGGGGCAAGTGATATGGTGTAAACCGGTTTGGTTCGGGCCACATATAAATATCGCCTGCTATAAGGTTTTGGACAAAAGCCATTCCCTGTGATTGTGTACGGATGCTTACCGGCGACAGTAATAAATTATTGTCAACCAGCGTAGGTCCGTGATTTACTTCAAAGAAAAGGTCTTCCAAATCGTTGTTATACATAAGGTTTTTTGAAACACGTGCCCCCTGTGCCATCCAATCGAGCCAGATTCCACGGCCTGTATGATGAATACGGTTGTTTTTGATTATCACATCAATGGCACCATGAAATTTAATGCCTGCCAGTTCGGCGCCGCTAAATTGCCTTTTTGTCCAGATGTTATAGATATGATTATTTTCGATTGTGCTGAAGGCTGCTCCCATACTTCCGCATATACCCGTTTGCTCACAATTAAATATTTGATTGTTCCTCACAATATGAGAACCAATGGTATCCTTGTTCCACCCTAGTCTTAAAGTTCTGAAAACTACTTCGATATAATGAATAGAGCCATCAATACTCCTGTCGTTCGACCAAACATTCTGACCTGAACCGGCTTCTTTTCCAAGAGTGATGCCCGAACATTTTGAATCGCTGATGATGTTGTTTTCAATAATCCAGCCTTTGTTCCAGTGGGTAGCTATCATCCCAACCTGTCTGGCCGTTGGAGGTGCCCATTGTGTTGCTGCCTGGCTAAAATGAAAACCCTGAATGGTGATGTAATTAATAAACAACTTTTCAGGGTAGAAACAGGTATTTCGCACACTAATCTCTACCATCTCCTTATTGGGGTTGTATTTGTGGAAGTTTGCCCAAATGGTAGTGTTGCGGGCATCGCTTTCGCAATACCAGGTATAATCACTGTCTTTCAGCTCATTTTTTCGCATTTCCTTCCCTGCCGGATTAAAAACTTTTTCAATTGTTTCTTTTTCATAAAAGGATTTGCCGTTTAAATATACTTCGCCTGTATGGTGAAGCCAGCCATGATCATTAAACCAATCGCCATTAATGGAATCCTGGTAGGGATTGTAATCTCCAAAAAATGAATTGGGTAGATTTACCTTCCAAACCCCGTTTTTTATCTTTTTCCACCCTGTGATAACTTCAGAACCTTTAATTTCGACTTTTTCACCCGGGGCAGCTCTGTAAACAATTCGTTTGGTATCACTTTCCCCGCCTCTCAAAGGGTTGATCTTTTCCCTGTAAATTCCGGCATGAACAGTGATGGTATCGCCCGCAAAAGCATATTTAACTGCGGCCGAGATTGTTTCAAAGGGTTTTGAAATTGAGCCATTGTTATTGTCGTTTCCTTTTTTAGAAACGTGAAATTGTGTTGCCTGAGATATTGAACCCGAAAACACGGTTATCAATATCAATAAAGTCAGGAAAGTGATATGTTTCATCTGCGAATAATTTTGTGTAAAACCGGTTTTATATATTTATACTGATCAATTTTCTGTCTCTCTTACACTTTCGGGGCAGGATTAAACTGATGAACAACAGAAGGAGTCACTCCCTCTCAATCATAAACAATTCTATGCTTCCCTTCAGTTCATCTCCTTTGTTTAAAGGTCTTCTTTCATCCTTGTAGTAGCCTGAAAAAAAGAGATCACCTCCTCCGGTACTGAAACCCGTAACCAGAAGATTGATGTCTTTGCCGGCCTGCCAGGCACGGGTGGACTGTATTCCTTTTCCGTGAATCACGATGCCTTTTCCTGAGTCATTTGTAAGTGTGGTCCAGTAAATATTGTCTTTGGTTGAGCGAAAATCATTGGTCCCCAATTCATTTGCATCATGATACCATTTGTTTGCAGGTTTCTTTCCAAATTCAGGTTTTTGATAATTTCCGGTTTCAAAAGGAACGGCCTTTCCGCGGGTTCTGCCAATGTGATCATTAGGGTATTCCGTCCATATTCCTTTTCTGCTCCATTGGAGGTTTTTAAATGTTCCGTCCAGGTTAAGTACCATTCCCCATTGCCTTGGATTGATCTTAATATTGGATTGAAAACGGTAGTATATGCTAAGCCTTCCGCCGGGAATAAAGACAAATTGTATTTGTCCCGAAGCTTCAAAATAATTCCCAGTGATGTTAATTATTACTGTATCGTAGTTTTGTAATGCATTTACTTTTTCCACTTCCCAGTCAATGCACTTATTGTTCAGAACGGGTATGTTCAGGCAGTATTCCGTAGCACAGGGTCCGGTATTTAAAGGAAGCATCATGAGCTCTGTATTACCGGTAAGAATGGTTTGTCCATCAAGGTTGGCAGAAACAAGCTTCCCGTTTGTCCGGTCAAATTTCCACTCCGTCCGCTTGCTTTTCACCGTATAGAACTGCCTGGTGCTGTCCAGGGTAGAACCTATTGTATTTACTGGTTTAAATGAATAATCCGCCCGTTTAATCTCTCCAATACTCAGGGTCGTTTCATCTACGAGGTATCCCAAAGGAGAATAAATACGGATAAGCATGGTTTTTCCTTCCGGGTTGGATTTTGGATAGATATTGAGCATTCCGGAATTTTTAGGGGGCAGGTCCATTTTCAGTATTCCTTTTTCACCCGCCAAATCCCATTCTATCCTGCATTCATTCAGGTTGGTAAAATCAAACCGGTTTTCAATCTGGAGTTTAAGGGGCTGCCCTTTTTCCGGTGTTTCTATGCTGGTATTGTTGATGATTACCGGAGAATAGGCTTTTTTCATATGGTAATATTCAGGTTTTTTTCTTCTCCAGCCGTCAATGGGACCCCATTCGCCATAACCCACTGCTTTCCCTTCGGGAAGATAAAATATATCATCAATGCCCGACCAGATGGCTCCTCCCAGGCATCCCCGGCTGACAAACATGGAATTTGAAATCCTTTTTATTCCTTTTCCCCATGAATCACGAACACCGGGATCCGTGGCAATTTCCTCCCGGTTATAACAATTCAGATGACTGTATTCCCCAAAAAGTAAAGGCCGGCTGAAGGTATCAGTAGCAGCAGGTCCGTCAAGGCCGGGATAGTGGATATTTGCAATCTGCATAGCAGAACTTCCGAAATTGTTGTAACCACCATAAGCCTGGTCGTGAAATGTTTTAGGCCGGGTTGGATCTGTTCTGTTGTAAAAGTCAAGGAGACGGGCCCAGTTTTGCCCCCAGGCAGATTCATTGGCCAAAGACCAGATCAGGATGCTTGCATGGTTTCCCAGTAAACCCATACTTTCATTGCTCACCTGCTCAAGATAACCGTAGAATCCGGGATCATCAGGAGCAGACTTCTGCCATTTGGCATTAGCCCCATGTCCCACCCAGCACAGTGGGTTTTCCAGTTCTACATACAGGCCTATGCTGTCGCAGAAAGCAATAAATTCCTCGGATGGAGGATAGTGGGAGGTTCGTATATAATTTACGTTTCCTTCCTTAAACAAAATGGCATCCTTCAGCCAGAGTTCTTTATTCAGGCTGCGGCCTAAAATGGGATGTGTTTCATGCCGGTTCACACCATGCAGTTTTATAGGCTTTCCGTTCAGAAATACCTGATTTCCGGCAATTTCTATTTCTCTGAACCCAATCTTACCGGAAATGGTTTCGGTTTCCCCATGGGATTCAATAGCGATGTTCATCCGGTAAAGATTCGGATGTTCTGCATCCCATTTCAAAGGGCCGGGAATTTCAAAAGTGATTTCATTTTCTTTCCTGCCTTCCCCGTTTTCAAATAAAATATATTGAATTGCATTCTTCAAAGCTTCTCTTTCGCCATCAGGCCTGATCAGCTGAACCCTCAGGCTGGCATTTGTATGTTTCTTCTGAGGGTTGAACAGTGTGGATTTGATTTTTAAAGTGGCATTTTTGTAATCAGAATCAAAATCTGTGGTTACGACTAAATTTCCCAGGTAAACTTCAGGAACGGCATATAAATAGATTTTTCGTAAAATCCCTCCCAGTGGATGTGCGGCATACTGGCTGCCCGACATCAGCGTATCCGCAATGGATTCACTCATTACGCCCAGTACAATGGAATTTTCCTTACCTTGCTTCAGCAAATTGGTGACATCAAATTCAAATGCTGTCATTCCACCCAGATGTGTGCCTGCTTTTTTACCGTTTATCCAGATAATGGCATCGCTGAAAACAGCATCACAACGGAGGAATATCCTGTAATTCTTATCCCAGGAGGGAGGGAGCTTAACAGTTCGGAAATAGGCTGCTCTTGTTGCAGGTACTACCGTGAAGCCCTGGAGGGTCCATTCCCCGGGAACATTTATGGGTTTCCAGGCAGAATCAGGAGTTTTTGTTTTCCAGTAATCTCCTGCAGGTGAGGGGTTGAATTTCCAGTTACTGTTTAAGTTTAACTTATGTGTTTGCAACCCTCTTACTTTTACCGGCACTTCCGTGTATTGGGCAGTGAGGTTGATACTCAATATAACTGCGAGAATCAGAAGAGTGGGTTTTAGTTTTATCATGGAAATTGTTATTAAAAAGAAGCTAAAATGAATAAATGACCCATTGCCATAAAGAATAAAAAATAAAGTTATTCTTCGGGATGTAAAAATAGATAAATATCTGATTATACATCCTTAATATTGGTAAAATCATTGACTGAATTTGTTAATTTTTTTCTGCTTGATAGATAAGATCAGAATTAGAAATTGGATTTAATCCACCCTCTTGTGAGGCTACAACGATAGATGCATGGAGCATTTTCCTGCTCTTTTTGAAGAAATAAGTATCAGAAACTATTTGATAAGAATCATTTTTTTTGTTACCACAAATGAACCTGCGTGCAGTTTATAGAGATAAATTCCGGGACTGATTTTTGAGGCATCAAATTCTATTTCATGATTTCCATTGGGTTTCTTTTCATTAATCAAAGTGATTATTTCTTTCCCAAACAAATCATAAACCTTTAATGAAACCATCTGAGCTTTATCTATTTCAAATTCAATCTTAGTTTTCTCCTTAACCGGATTGGGATAATTCCACAAGCCGAAAATCGATGTGGCAGCCTGTTCTTGCCTAATGCCTGTAACATCCCCGAGACTTATATTTGCATTCACATTTTGTGCATAGATATCATCATTAGAAGATCCACTCCGCTCATCTGACCAGGTAACGATTACACCGCCGGAACCATCACTAATGATCAGAGGATATTTTTGCTCCATTGTTGCATTACATATCACATTATTTTCACCCGGATTGGCTGACCATTGTGCATAGGCAGAGTTCAAAGCGAGTTGTAAAAGAAAAATGGAAATGATAAGTTTCCTGTTTGAAAAGTTAATGTTTTTCATGATGTTTTTC
>JANTGF010000134.1 GCA_024763075.1 Bacteroidales bacterium
TTGCCTTAGCAGAAGAAGCTATTGTAAACTTTGCTTTTAATGCACTGCTTGCAGATGAAAAACTTATGGTTCCTCCCGTCCATGATAATGAATCCGTTACCGTAAGATTACTGTCTCCTGAAATTGTACCGGCACTCATATACAGGCTGCCAACAGTTACAGTGTCTGTGAGTGTTGTGGTACCCGCATTAATAATTACTGTATCTGCTGCTCCGGGAATACCATTGGGAGTCCAGGTAGCTGCATTATACCAGTCACCTCCCAGGCTGGTATAAGTAGTTTGTGCACTAAGAACGGTACTGAAAAACAAAAAAAGAAAAAGAAAAGGGGTATAGGTTTTCATAATTTAATCCTCCTGGTTTTTAATTAATATTTGTTTTTTTTGAAATACTTATTTTAAAAATGACAATCAAAAGAACCAATAATACCGGTATAATCACCTACCCACCCCGGGTAGTTTTTATGAAAAAATGCAATTATTTATGAATTCGCAGAATAATATAAAAGCTTTAGGCCAATACCTGTTCTTCTGTAAATTCATTTTCATTATTATTACTTACGGAGAGTATTGCATCGGTACGGTTATCAACATCAAGCTTGACATAAATATTCTGGAGATGGAATTTAACCGTGTTCACGGAAACGAATAGTTCATTAGCAATCGCTTTGTTTGTTTTACCTTCAAGTAACAGCATAAATACGTCCAGCTCCCGTTCACTCAGGGTTTCTTTTAAATAGATATTCACATCTTCCCTGCTTAATGTAAAGTCATATGGCAGTAAATGCTGCGAATTGCAATTGGCAATATTGTGTCTTAAAATATCCATTTCACGGGCGCTTTGCTGTAAACGAATTTTAAATTGCTCTGTTTCTTTTGATCTTTTTTGATGGTAAAGGATGAAAATTATTACAAGAATGCTTATAATTCCTATGGAAATACTAATGATAAACCATTTTACACGGGCAGCTTTTACATTTTTATTCTGAAGTTCCAGTATTTCTTTTTGCTTTTTCTCGGATTCATATTTTTTAGTAAGATCCAGAATTTCAGCTGTTATTTCACTGTTTTGTATGGAATCTTTTACCATAACATAATCAGATTGACTGTTGTATGCTTCTTTGTACAAGCCTTGTTTTGCCAGTAATGCAGAAAGAAACCCAAGCGTTTGCTTTTCTTCGGTTTTGGCTCCCCGGTTTCTGAATACTGCAAGTGCTTTCTTATAATTCTGAATTGCCAGGTCCTGGCGGCCTGTAGCCTCATATACTCTTGCCAGGCTCATCTGTACCGTTGCTTTTTCTATATCCATAACAGAAGGTGCCTGATTAAATACAGCAAGAGAGGAAACAAGCATTTTCTCTGCATTCTTATAGTCTTTTTTCTCCTTATATATCAGCGCAACATTGTGTTCAGATTTTGCTTTTTTAATCCATTTTTTGTATTTTCCGTAATCATCAATTGCCAGGAGGTAATAATACAGGGCGGAATCTTTTTTTCCAAGGTGATCATAGCCATTGGCAACACTGTTTACTGCATCTGCGATCAGAACAGAGTCACTCTGGGTAAGCGCCAGCTTGTAAGCTTTTTCATAGTATGGAAATGCCAGCTCAGGATGTTTCTGAAAAAGATAAATATTCCCGATATTCATATAAACATTGATCTGCCCTTTCAGGTCGCCTATCTCATCAAATTTCTCCAGACTCATTAACTGGAATTTAATGGACTTGTGATAATTCCCCAGTTTTCTGTGAATTACACCAATATTCCTGTATTGAACTCCTTCCTCTTTGACTTTTCCTGTCTTGTTGAAAAGTTCCGCAGCCTGCATAAAAACCGGTATAGCTGCCTCATATTCCTGAGATGAATAATAAACAAAAGCTATATTAACATAAAGCATGGCTAAATCTTCATTCAGAGAATCCGGTACGGCCAGTTTCAGTCCTTCTTTTCCCAGTTGAATTGCTTTTTCCGGGTCAGAACTTTCATAATGGAATACCAGGTCAGCGTAGGCTGAAAGCCGGTTCTGAATTGTTTGATTTTCATCTCTGGTAACAATTAACAGACTGTCAACCTTAGTATTGGGATAAATAATACCCGGGATAAAAAAGAAAAATAACAGACCAATAACAATCGGCTTTGAATGTAAAGGGATACGCATTATGGTTCTTGTTGGCTATTGAGCAAACAATATAGCAATAATTTTTTAAATAGCGGCATTCAAAATACATGGGATTACATAAAAGTAGTTAGTGATTGTGAAAGAGTGCCTTTTATAACATCACAGGCTGAAGTTAAAATAATGTTTATACAGATTCTGGATTGGAATCACTTCGGGGTTTTATTCGTTTTAACATCTTCAATTGGGGGTAGCTCCCCGCTACCAAGCGAATCCTTCGCGAGGTATTGTTCTACATATAACAGGCTGGATTGTCCGGAGAGGAATCCAGGTGTTACGATTAAAAAAGTTTTTCATTCCGGTGCTGCATAGCATTATTCTTTTACCGGGCATTTCCCCTCGCTACCGCGCGAATCTCTTCGCGTGGTAATCCTCCACATACCACATGCTGGATTGTCCGGGGGTCGAATCCGGGCTTACAACCGAAATACTATTCTATTCCGGCGCTGCATAGGTTTATTATTTTGCCTGACATCTCGTTGCGCCGGGGTTTCGTGTTAACAATTATCAAACCCCGACTTGAAAGTCGGGGCTAAATTATTGCGCCCTTACAGGGCTGGAAGAGAAGTCAGGGGATGACTCAAAGTCATCCCCTGACTGGCTAACCAATTTTTTTATTAAATAGTTTTTCCATTTAAAATTATCTACAAAGCCAGGCAAACCACGTATCAATTCCCCTCCTTTTTTCAAGGAGGGGTGTCATGACGTACTCTGTCATGACGGGGAGGTACAGCCTGCGCACAGGCCAGTTATCCCACCCACCACTGCTACCGCGCGAATCTCTTCCCTTGGTGATCCTCCACATACCACACGCTGGATTGTTCGGGGGTCGAATCCGGGGGTTACAACCGAAAAGCTTTTTCATTCCGGCGCTGCATAACATTATGTTTTCTGCCGGGCATTTCATTGCGCCGGAGTTTCGTGTTTGATCATATAATCCCGACTTGAAAGTCGGGGCTAAAATATTACGCCCTTACAGGGCTGGGAGAAGAATATTGCCTGATCATATACGTGTAAATTCCCCTCCTTTTTTCAAGGAGGACCTTGCCTGTATCGCCTTCGCATAGCTATGGCAGAGCAAGGCCAACATGTATTAAAATGACAAATTGCAGTTTCATAATATATTTGACTTCAAACTAAATGAAAATTCAGGATGTTATTTATTTTGAAAACAGTTCAGTAAACCATTGCGGAGGCCTTACCGGCTTGAAGCTTTTTGCATCTGTGAAAATAAGGGTCACTTCACCGGTTGCGAGTAAATTTTTTTCTTCATTGAAAAGTTCATAGGAAAAACGAAGCCGTACACCCTTTATTCCGGCCAGGGTGGTTTTTAATGTCAATAAATCATCGTAATACGCCGGTCGCAAAAAATTAACATTTACATTATAAACAGGCAGGATCACCCCGCTTTTTTCCATCGCATCATAGGTAGTACCAAAAGAACGCATCAACTCTGTCCGGCCTTCTTCAAAATAAACGGGATATACGGCATGATGCAATATTCCCATAGTGTCCGTTTCAGCATAACGGACACGAATCAATGTTTCGTGTGAGATTTCAGACTTTTGCATAGCTATTTAAGTAAGGACTCCTGTTCATTATAAAAAAACCTGTAAAAGATACGATCTGCAATCCGGGGCATAAATAAATTGGTGAACATGGTTCCTTTCCCATAAAAAGTAAGGACTACCTCACGCTTTCTTTTATTTATTGCCTTATAAAGTGCTTTTGCAACTTTTTCGGCAGAGATGAAAGCCTTTTCATTTAAATAAGACTCCTCATGTTTTGTTCCGTCTGCCCTCAAAGCAGAGGCGCGTATATTGGTTCTTACAAAATCGGGTGCGAAAGTTAGAACATGAAGTCCGGTTTTAAAATGCTCTATTCTTATGGATTCCAGGAACCCCTGAATGGCAAACTTCGAAGCTGAATATCCTGTCCGGCCGGGTAAACCATGTTTTGCGGCCACAGAAGTAATTCCCACCAGGGAACCAGAAGAAGCAATCAGGTAAGGTAAGGCATAATATGTACAATTTACCGCACCGTAAAAGTTTACATCCATTACTCTTTTTATAACCGATATGTCGGTATCTCTGAACAATGCATGCATGGAAATTCCGGCATTGTTAATTAAAACATCAATACGGTTATACTTCTGAACAACCTTTTCAATTAGCTTTTTACATTCGCTTTCAATGGTAATATCTATATGGTATGTAAATATTCTTTCTCTGAACCTGCCAAGTTGTGCGACAACTTTATTCAGACTCTCCTCATTGATATCCGCCATTATTACGCGATGCCCCTCTTCAAGGAATTCCCTGCTGGTTGCCAGTCCTATCCCCGAAGCGGCTCCGGTTATAATTACAATTTTATTTTTCACCCGAATTCTTTAGTATGGAAAACCTGAAAACAGAAAGCAAAAATAAACTAAAAAATGAAATATCCATGGAATAGCAATGGGAAAAGGACGGTTCCTTTGCACGGAGAAAAAAATAAAAATAATTTATAATTTCTTTTGTAATAATAAAAAGTTTGATATAAATTTGCAGACCTTTAGAAATTCGGATGATTCAGTAGCTCAGTTGGTAGAGCACATCCCTTTTAAGGATGGGGTCCTCGGTTCGAGACCGAGCTGAATCACAAGCAATTAGCCTGGAATTAAAGTTCCGGGCTTTTTTATTTTAAACTTCCGGAAATTTCTGAAAACAAGTCTTTTTTCAATGTAAAAATTTCCTCCCGGCTAAAAACCTTACCAGGTTTAGACGTCAACAGGGCAAGCAGTTCAAATTCCTTTTTTGGCAAAAATATCTCTTTCCCCTTCTGGAATATCAAAAACCTCTCCCGGTCCAATTTCAAACCCTTTAAAAGCACGGAATTCTTATCGAGTAAATCCTGGGCCATAGGCTTTTTAACAGAACCCCTTTTTAGAAGTGCTTTTATCCGGCTAATTAAAACCTTTGGTTTTATAGATTTCACAATATAATCATCCGCTCCGGCCTCAAAACCTGCAATTTGCGAATAATCCTCTCCTCTGGCTGTTAAAAACACGATGAGCGTTTGATCCAACCCGGGTTTTTTCCGGATTTCTCCGGAACTCTCCATCCCATCCATCACCGGCATCATTACATCCAGAATAATTAAATGTGGTGTTTTTATTAGCAATGTGAATAGCAGTTTTTCCATCATTGCAGCAAAATACTTCAAATCCTTCTTTCTCCAGATTGTAGGATAAAAACTCCAGAATATCGGGGTCATCATCTACCAAAAGGATTTTATATGAGAATTTACTCATTCAGATTAATTTATAAAATTCAAAAATATTACTTAAAACAGATTTCTTATATTATTTTTTTGTAAAATGTTAATTAAAAATTTGATTTACCCGATAAATTAAAATCTGTTTTTTGTTAATTAGCATAGAATTTATGAAATCAAAATATCAGAAATTATGAGATACAAAATTCTGGCTTTAGCCTTATCATTTATTTTTTTTAGCCTTGAGATATCCTTTGCTCAAAATCTTGATTCCATCCCTTTCCTGAAAAATACCGAATTAATTGGCAAAGTTTACAGTCATTTTCGCACGTCCCTGACCAGTAATGAAACAGCATTTGATATTACCCGTGCTTATCTTGGGTTTGAATCACAAATTGCAAAAAATTACACGATGATTTTAAAACTGGATATTGGTAGTCCTGAAGATCTTTCCGAGTATTCCAGAATAAAAAGATATGCTTATTTTAAAAATGCAGCCCTTAAGTACCATAAAAATGATCTTATTCTAAGTTTTGGTATTATAGATATGCTTCAATTTAAGGTTCAGGAAAAATTCTGGGATCACCGGTACCTGTATAAATCTTTTATGGACCAACACAGGTTCGGATCCTCTGCTGACCTTGGAACTCAGGTTATATACAAATTTAACGAGTGGGTCACAGGAGATTTAACCTTTTCAAATGGAGAGGGATATTCCAAGCTTCAACTGGATAATTCTTATAAAACAGGCATGGGGGCAACATTTTTATTACTAAAAGGCCTTATCCTCAGGTCCTATTACAGTTTTGTATCCAAAGATAATGTAGTCCAAAGTACTTTATCAGCATTTGCCGGTGTTACTATAAAAAGTTTTAAAATTGGTGGAGAATTCAATTACAGAATAAATGATAACAATAAGAAAAATCAAGATAAATGGGGTTGTTCATTTTATTCGATGTTCAAATTTGCTAAGAAATGGGAAATTTTTGCGCGTTATGATATTCTCACATCTTCCAAATTAAATGATGGTGATTATGGCTGGAACTATGCCAAAGATGGAAGTGCCCTGATTGGAGGAATTCAATTCCGTCCGGTGAAAAATGTAAACATAGCCCTGAACTACAGGGATTGGTATCCCTACCCGCAAAACCTTGACAATTTATCATATCTGTTTTTAAATCTGGAATATAAACTATGAAATTATGGCTAAATTTATACAAACCATTATAAAAACAATACTCATATTTTTGGGATTAGTCCTTTTTATTCCCGGATGCAGAAAAGGGAATACCCCCATACAAATTACAGAAACCATTACTGATAACGGAGGTGGCACTGGAACTACAACATGGACAAAAGACAAGACTTACATTATTGAAGGTTTTGTTTTTGTTAATGATGGGCAAATACTTACCATTGAGCCTGGCACCATTGTCCGGGGCAGGACAGGACAGGGCGAAAATGCCAGTGCACTCATTATTGCACGTGGTGGAAAAATTATTGCAGAAGGTACAATGGAAGAACCTATAGTTTTTACCGTTGAAGGCGATGACCTGAAAGGTTCAGTACCAATCCATACCAAGGGTTTATGGGGAGGATTGATCCTGCTTGGCCGGGCATCCGTAAATACGGCTGCTGGTGAAGCCCATATTGAGGGAATTCCGGTATCAGAGGACAGGGGAGTTTACGGAGGACTGGCAGATGATGATAATTCCGGAATTTTACAGTATCTCTCTATACGACACGGAGGTACAAATATTGGAGAAGGTAATGAAATAAACGGCTTAACCCTGGGGGGTGTTGGTTCTTCTACAATTATTAACCATGTGGAAATTATCTCGAACATGGATGATGGTATAGAGTGTTTCGGGGGTACGGTAAATCTTAGAAATGTTGTAGTATCCTATTGTGGGGACGATGCATTTGATTTTGACCTTGGGTATCACGGTAAAATACAATTTGCTTTAGCTATTCAGGCTCAGGCAGCAGGGGATAAACTGCTGGAAATTACCGGGGGCGAGAAAGAAGGTTACGGACTTCCCTATACAATACCTGAAATCTTTAATTTTACCGGAATTGGAAGAGGATTTAATACAGGCAGGAAATCGGCTTCCTTTTCTAATAATGGTGGCGGGAAACTGTATAATTCTATAATATCTGATCAGGACCAGGGTATTTTTGTTGAATATACCGTCTTTGAGCAGGATTCCTATAAACACATTGAAAGAGAAAACCTCGTATTGGAGTCCAATAGTTTTTATAACGTAGGTGAAAATGATTCTTCCCGAATATTTCAAATTATGGCATTGGGTGGACTGGATATTACTGAGCAACAAAATTTTTTGAATGAATATTTTTCCGATAACTTTAATGAGATAAAAGATTATGGCATAGGTAAAAACAATGAGCGAATTAGAATTTATCCAAATACAGACCAGTTTTCAAATCTTGCATCTTATACCCAGCCCTGGTTTTATGAAGTCAGTTTTAAAGGTGCTTTTCTTAATGACAACTGGATCGCCGGCTGGACTCTGATTGATGAAGAAGGAAAAATAGAATTTTAAAAACGGTAATATTTTATATAACGCTTTAATATTCAGTAAATTTTGTATTTTTCAGCAAACCCTTCTTAGCAACGTTCACCAGCGCCCGTTTTCTCCAGAAATAAAATGCAAAACCGGCAATGACCACTGGAAGAACAATACCAAATTCACCGCTGAACCAGGCAGTTCGCCCAGTATCGTAGGTAGCTTTATCAAAATAACTCTGAATGTAAAGGTTATGACTGGCATGTAAAAATACAGCGGTCCATAAACTTCCGGATTTCAAGCGGAACCAGGCAAAAATAAAACTGGCTCCTACAGCCAGTAAAGTAAAGCAGGTCAGGCCAAACCACCAGGGTGTACCGGAATTATAATCGGCAAAAAGCAGCACAGGATAGTGCCAGACAGACCAGATAAGACCGCTGATAACAGATAATCTTGTATAACCGGTTATTCTGCTCAGATGTGTTACCAGAAAGCCCCTCCACCCTATTTCTTCCCCCAGTGCCATAAAAGCGGAAGAAAGCGTTCCGATCACAATAAAATTAAACACTTTGGACGGGAAAAAATAATTGAACCGGCCTATTCCTGTAATCCAGATCACTGAATAAGCAATAAAGGCATATAAAACAGGTAAAAAATAGGCACTCAATTGATAATATGTATCTCCCCATTTCCACCCCAGACCATCCAAATTTCTTTCAAAAAACAACTGTGTGATCATTGCTGCAATACCAGGACACCACATCAAACCCATAACATAGAGTCCTCCTGCTGCATTCAGACTGCCATTTGAGATGATCAGATAATAATAAACCGAGCTAAAAGCCAGCGTAATTGCCAGGAACACTGTAACTTTCCTTATTGTATATTTTCTTTTATCCATAATCGAAAGGTTTGTTGAGGAACACTAAAATGCAAGAAATTTTTATAAAAAGAACAAATATATAAACCTAAAACAGCAACTTTTCACTTGAAGAACTCAAAAAAACTTGCTGCATCCTGGTTCATTGCTCTTGAATCTTGGTCAACCTTTATATTTCTACCATCTTCAGGCCGTACCTACGGCACTTTTAAACAATTCATAATCCGGTAAGCTAATCGGGTAGGAAGCGGCTCACGCCGCTGTCCCCCCACACCACCTGGCATACGCCTATCGTACCAAGGCGGTTTTTATCAACTACAACCGTACAACTCGTTGTTGAATGGATTGAAGCCCATGATGGGCAAACCATTTTATACCCATTGCCTTACTAACAGCATGCTTGACT
>JANTGF010000135.1 GCA_024763075.1 Bacteroidales bacterium
GAAACCCATAGATATATCATTATATTTCAAGGGGTTCGCAACGAAGTAGATGTGTGAAGATAAAAGTAAGCTAATAAACTAATACCCAATTTATAGCAATTAGATTTTTCAAAAATACAGTTCAATGTATTGTATATCATTAAAATAGTAGCAGTATTGATAAATAGCGGTGATTAATGCAGGTTATCTTCTGTCAGAGAGGGCAGGCACATTCGTTTTGGCGGTTTTTCTTTGTTTCGTCTCTTTGGCCGCACAAAGAAATGAAAGGGAAATACCCTGTGTCTTACTTACTTGCTCATATATTTATTCAAATATTGTTCTCACGGTACTATTGTCAAGTCAAATTTAATCTGTCATTTCTAACCTGAGGCACGATGGTGAGAAATCTCCTTTAATTAAAAGATTTCTCAGTCATACTTCCTTCGAAATAGTAAGGTCATAATGTAATTGACCTTACACTATGCACTTGCTGACTTCCAACTTTGATTCTTTTTTCTCGTTTCTTGATTCCTGATTACTGCTTCGGGATTCCCTTTTTCCTGTTATTTGTTCCCTGCCAGGGCTTCATACAAAATCTCCACCGGATGTTTTGCATCTCTGCTGGTACCATCTTTTATCTGATGCCTGCAACTGGTCCCGGGTGCTGCTATAATGATTTCTCCCGATGTTTTTCTGATCTCCGGGAATAATACCAGTTCGCCCACCTTCATTGATAATTCATAATGTTCCTTTTCATAACCGAAAGACCCTGCCATTCCGCAACAACCTGATGGAATCTCTTCAACGGTATAATTCTCAGGGAAAGAGAGAACCGCTCTGGTCGGTCCTGTGGAAGCAATTGACTTTTGCTGGCAATGTCCGTGTAGTTTGATCTTTTTAGAGTCCTTTGTAAATTGCTCCTTTTTTATCCGGCCGGCTTCTATTTCCCTAGACAGGAATTCATCAATCATCAGCGCATTTTGTGCAAGCTTTTCAGCTTTTAGCCTTAGCTTTCGTCCGACAAGCTCAGGATATTCATCCCTGAAACCAAGGATTGCAGATGGTTCTATACCAATTAACGGACTATTGTCAGAGATAAGGTCATCCAGCATTTTTACATTTTGTATGGCTATTTTCCGGGCAGTTCTGAGGAGGCCTTTTGAAAGAAAAGTACGGCCACTCAGGGAATGATTTGGTATCCGAACCCTGTAACCCAGCCGTGTCAGCAATTTAATCGCTTTTTCACCTACACCGGTATCATTATAGTTAGTGAATTCATCCACAAATAAGTAAACCTGCCTGTTTTCAGGATTTTTCGGGTTCAGATGGTGCAGGTTGGATTTCGCCCATTTTCTAAAACTGGTTTTTCCAAGTAATGGTATGGATCTTTCTTTGGCAAATCCGATCATCTTTTTCATCAACCCGGATAAAAAGGGACTGCTTACCACTGCATTGAACAAAGCCGGCACCATGGATCCCAGTTTATTGATGGTGGTAATATAGGCAATAAGCCTGGTGCGCAACGGAATACCATTTGCATCGTAATAGTGCTGCAGGTATTCAGCCTTCATTTTGGTCATATCCACATTGGAAGGGCACTCCGATTTGCAGCCTTTGCAGGAAAGGCAAAGATCCAGAATATCATATATCTCTTTCTGATTAAAAGGATCTTTATGTGCAGGCCGGATGAGTAATTCCCTCAAAGTATTCGCCCGGGCACGGGTGGTATTCTTCTCATCCCGTGTAGCCATAAAACTGGGACACATAGTGCCTCCAATGATTTCTGTTTTTCGGCAATCGCCTGAGCCGTTGCACTTTTCAGCGGCTCTGACCAGCCCATCGGTATCTGAAAAATCAAAAATGGTTTCATATTCAGGGGTGGGGATTTCCGATTCATACCGTAAATGGGTATTCATTTTCGGGGTATCCACAATTTTTCCCGGATTGAAAATATGATTCGGATCCCAGGTATGTTTTAATTCCCGGAGAAGCTCATAGTTATGCTTCCCGATCATCAGCGGAATGAATTCTCCCCTGAGTCTTCCGTCACCGTGCTCGCCACTCAGGGAACCTCTGTACTTTTTAACCAGTTTTGCTGATTCCAGGGCAATGGTATGGAAAAGTTCCACATCTTTTTTGTCTTTCAGGTTCAGTACCGGTCTTAGATGAATCTCGCCACCACCAATATGTGCATAATACACACACTCCTTATTGTACTGGTCCATTATTTCCTTGAATTCCCGCATATATTCCGGAAGATCCTTCACATGCACGGCTGTATCTTCAGTAACCGGAGCAGGTTTGGCATCTCCCTTCATATTGGCAAGGATTCCAAGGCCTGCTTTTCGTAAATTCCAGACTTTGGGTATGTCATCTCCCTTTACCACCGGAAAATGATAGCCCAGTCCGGCCCCACGCATTTCCATTTCCATCTCTCTGATGATCCTGTCAATCTCACTCTGTTCTTCTCTTGCAAATTCAGCAATGAGAATAGCTGCCGGACTTCCTTTAACAAAAAAACGATTCTTCTCCTGGTCAATATTTTCCCGGGTAAGTTCAAGGATCGTATTATCCATCATTTCCACAGCACCGGGATTGTATTTCAGAATCAACAAGTTTCCTTTAAATGATTCTTCGATGGAGTGAAAATGTACACAGACCAGGGCCTTGTTTTTGGGAGGAATGGGAACCAGATTCAGCTTTATTTCTGTGGTAAAAGCCAGAGTTCCTTCCGATCCGGCCAGCAATTTACACATATTGAAATCTTCGCCATCGGGCACGAAGGGTTTGGTATTCATTAGAAGGTCAATCGCATATCCTGTATTCCTGCGATTAAGTTCTTTGTCCGGAAATTCGTTTTCAATCTCTTTTCTGTTTGCAGTGTTGGATAGCATGCTCCCAACTTTCCGGTATATGTAACCCTCCAGATTGTTGAGTGTGCATTTTTCTTCAAATTCATCCGGGGAGAGAGGTCTGAATACAGCCTCAGAGCCATCACTCAGGATCGTTTTAACTCCAATGGTGTGATCTCTGGTGCTGCCGTAAAGAAGGGAATGAGCCCCACATGAGTTATTTCCAAGCATGCCAGCCATCATACATCGATTTGAAGTGGAGGTTTCAGGGGCAAAAAATAAACCGTAAGGTTTTAAATAAATATTCAATTCATCCAGTACAACACCCGGTTCTACTTTTACCCAGTGTTCCTCCTTATTCACTTCCAGGATGCGATTCATGTATTTTGAAACATCCACAACCATACCTTTTCCAACTACCTGACCTGCAAGGGAGGTGCCGGCTGACCTGGGGATCAAAGGGATTTGATGCTGATTGCAAAACAGAACGATCTTTTGAATATCTTCTTTGTTCTTTGGCCTGATGACTGCCAGAGGCTCCTCTTTATAAGCTGAGGCATCGGTAGAATACAAAAGCAACATGGAAGGTTCGGTAAACAGGTCGCCCTCAATCATTTTCCCGAGTTCTTCAATCAAATTCTGATTGTTCAAAACGCTGGTCTCATTTTCAGTGGATGATATGTTCATTTTTCCAGGTGGTTCAAATAAATAATTTATGCAATTTCGATTAAGAAGGGTTCTGAAAAAAAATAAAAATAATAAAAGATTGAATGATAAAATGGAATTCTGTTATAAAATTAGGTTATTTATACTGAATACATGTTTTTGAAACAAGTTTTGAATCTAAAATGTCGGACACCAAATTTCAAATTTGGAAAGAAGACCGCCAAGTAGTGCTTTTAAGAAAATTCTTAACTTTTCGAGTGACTTCTTAGAAGATGCCAAAGACAAGGCTTTCGAAGCTTTGAAAATCAGGGAGTTTACTTTTGTAAATGACCGTTTCCAAAACTAGAATAACGCAGTATTTGGCGTTTTCTAAGAGACACTAAGTACAGAAGTTAAGAAATATTTCATATTTCATGAATCTTTATTTCATGAATCGGTATTCATTATTCAATTGATAATTATTACTACCTTTGCACCAAATTATTTATCATGTTTACTTCTTACCATCAACTTAACTTTCCCACTATAATTCCGGATGTTGTTTCAAAATATAAAGACCGCATAGCGCTGAGCTTTGTGGATGAAGAACCGCTGACTTATGAACAGATGGGCGGGAAAATTGGTGCCGTTCAGAATTTTTTGGAAGAAATGAATATTAAACCCGGTGATCGTGTAATTATTTTTAGTCAGAATATGCCCAACTGGGGAGTTGTATATTTCGCTCTGCAATGCATGGGAATTGTTGCAGTTCCTGTTCTTCCGGATTTTAATTCACATGAATTACAAAATGTATTGAACCATTCCGAAGCAAAAGCTATTTTCATTTCCCAAAGTCTTGAATACAAGCTTGCTGATTTGGAAAAGGAGTTTGTCAGGTTTATAGTAAGGATGGATACTTTTGAAGTTCTTGAGGGGAAAAAAATCTCAATGGATTTTAATGAAAATGCAGAAATTCATAGTTCTTACCTCCCAAAGGAAGATGAACTGGCTATTTTATTGTATACATCGGGTACAACGGGTAACTCAAAAGGCGTAATGTTGTCTCAGAAAAATGTGATTATCAATGCTTTCCAGGCAGATTCGGTTCAGACAGTTCTTAAAGAAGACCGGTTTCTTTCCGTTTTGCCATTGTCTCATACATATGAGAATACACTTGGACTGATCCTGCCTATACTAAAAGGAGCAAGTGTATATTATCTGCGTAAACCTCCTACAGCCAGTGTGCTGATCCCGGCAATGAAGAAGGTTAAGCCTGAGATCATGCTTACGGTGCCAATGATCATTGAAAAGGTTTACCGGAACAGCATTCTGCCTGAGATTCAAAAGAATGCCGTAACAAATACCCTGCATAAGTTTAAGCCTGCCCGTAAGCTTCTGTACAGACTGGCAGGGAAAAAATTATACCAGACTTTTGGCGGGAGACTGAAATTTTTCGGTATTGGTGGAGCGAAACTGGACGGACAGGTCGAACAGTTTCTGAGAGATGCTAAGTTTCCTTATGCTGTTGGGTATGGCCTTACTGAAACTTCCCCATTGGCTGCCGGTTCGAACGCTTCCATGACAAAGCTTCAGGCCATCGGGCCACAGGTAAGTCAGTGCGAAGTGAAAGTCCATAAACCTGATCCGGTTACAGGGGAGGGGGAGATATGGATAAAAGGACCAAACGTGATGCTGGGTTATTACAAAAATGAAGAAGTGACAAAAGAAGTGATGGCTGAAGACGGATGGTTTAAAACCGGTGATTTGGGCGTTTTTGATAAGAAGGGATGGCTCACTCATAAAGGGCGACTGAAAAACCTTATTGTAGGCTCAAACGGAGAGAATATTTACCCGGAAGAGATTGAATCACTAATTAATAATTTCCGTTTTGTGGTAGAATCCATCGTCGTTGAGAAAAAGGGGAAACTGGTGGCTATGGTCCATTTTAACAGAGAAGAACTTGAAAGAAGAGTAAAAGGAATGAAAGCGGATTTCACCAGTAAGATGGATGAGAAAATGGAAGGATTTTCTAAGAAAGTGGAAGAAACCATGAATGAACTCTCTGCCGAACTTCAGCACTACATCAACACAAGAGTTAACAAAATTTCGCGAATTCAGGCTTTGATCATTCAATCTGAACCCTTCCAGAAAACTGCCACAAAGAAGATCAAACGGTATTTGTATTATTAATCCAGGTACAACTTAAGTCTTTTCAGTTTAAACCGGTTAATTATAATGAAATTCCTGTTATGTGCAATGCATAATCCAAAACGCAAATTAATAAGTAAACCACTGATAATTAAAGTTAAAGACACAAAGCCCTCGTGTCGTGTACATAATTAGAGGAATTTATACCCAGGCAAAAATTCACTTATAACGAAAAAGTAATTTCCTGTCCGGGTTTGGTTTCTATTTGAATAACAGATTTCATTTTTTGTTCCTTTGTCAGACTTACACCATTTACATGGAAATCATCTTTCTTAAAAGGATTCTGAAAGGTCAGTTTCCCCCCTTTTTCACAAATTATATGTACTTTTTTGATCTCGCCTCCGGATTTTTCTGCCGAAACCAGAAAGGCCCCTCTTGCACGTAAATTCTTAAATGATACGTCTTTCCAATCATGTGGGATGGCAGGAAAGACCCGGATTATACCTGTATGGCTTTGTAAAAGCATTTCCTGAACCCCGGAGGCAAATGCAAAGTTTCCTTCCAGTGTAAACGGTCGGTAGGTGAATTTTGAAATTCCTGTACCCGTTTGATCTCCGTTTGCATGAAAACTGTTTGGCAGGCAAAAGCTGGTGGAAAAAATACGCAGCGCTTTTGCGGCACTTTCACCATCAAGGGCACGGGCTTTCATATTACCCAGCCAGCTGAAAGAATATCCGCACCACCAGTCGGTTCCAATGCGATCAAGATGGTTCAGGGAATTGGTGATTATCTTTTTATCTGCCGGTCCTTTCGATACGTCAAGTAATCCAAGCGGATGTATTGCCATGAGATGAGAGAAATGACGGTGAGATACCTCCAGTGCTTCACCCGGAGCCACTAATAATCCAATGCTGTCAGATATTGCAAAATCCGGCCATTCGGAAAGAATTTCTTTCCATCTCCGGGCTTCTTCTGTTTTTTTAAGTTCCGTAGCCATTTCAGCCGCTTTTTCGTAAGTCCAGCGGATCAGGGACAAATCAAAATTAGTAGTTTCATTAAACCAGGCTTCCTTTGAGTTATTATGAATTTCAGGAGAAGAGCTTAACGGAAGTTTTCTTTTGTTATCGCTTCCTTTTTCAGCCAGATGATTAAAAAACACAGCTGTTTCTTTAATCCACGGGTAAGCTTTTTCTTTAAGAAACTGCCGGTCCATGGAATACTTCCAGTGTAAATAAAAATGCTGTCCCAGCCAGGCGCCCACCGTTGGCCCCAGAGAATACTGGATCCAGCCCCCCATGGGTTCACCTTCCAGAGTGGTAACTCCCGGTACATTTAAACCTTCCTTTTGATAGTAAGAATGTGTGTATTTTTCAAATACAGGCTTATGATCCCATAACCAGTTTATAAATCCTGCTTCAAGATCCAGCTGATTCCCGGTATAGGATGGCCAGTAGCTCAGCTGGGTATTCAGGTCGTGATGAAAATCTCCTTTCCAGGGTGGCAGGCGGCCATTGTCAGCAGTCCATACTGCCTGTAGAGATATGGGAGCTGTATTGTTCCGTGCAACAGAGCCGAATTTGTACATTTCGAGGTAATATTGTCTTTCAAGAATGCTGTCGGGTAAACTTACCGATGACTTTGACCAGTAATCTTTCCACCAGAGTTTATGATGGATCACAGCTTTCTTAAATCCTGTTTTTCTATGCCGGGTAACAATCGCTGATGCTTCCGGTACTTCCGGCTTGTCAGGATAATGTGCACTTACCGACCAGCATCCTTCCAGGCTGGTCATATCTTTTTTCCACTGGGTATTTATATCGTATTTAAAACCACCCCAACCTTCCTGTGAATAGTTTAGAGACTCATTTGTCTTTGTAAGATTACCCTTTGGGTATCCGAGCCTTCTTAAATCCTGCCCTCTGCCGGGACCTACATCCACCGATCCTTCCGGATGATAGGAAGGAGGGACCAGGTCAGGCAATAAAGAATCTTTAAGTCCTTCAAAGCGATACCATCCCACCGGCTGGTCGGCCTGTACAAAAGTTGTCAGATGAGCACCATTTTGCCATTTTACCGTACAGATACCGGTACTTACATCCAAATGTACCGATTCAACTTTTCCGAGACCGGAAATATCAAATTCAAGTGCCCCTCCGGGGATTTTTGAAGGTGCAGCATCCTTATCATAGGGTACATCAAAAGCCTGTTGAACCTCACCGTATTTGTTCTGCTTCCATTTATTCCATACCCAGTTGAAATTAAGCGCAGGATTTTGAAGGTTTTCCTTCGGGCGTAGATCCCATAAATCGGAACGGTCCAGTGAAAAACGAAGCCTGCCGTTTTTCTCCCAAACCAGTTGGCCAATCAGCCCGTTGCCTTGGGGTATTGCTTCATCCCATACAGTTGCAAGTTCTTGAAAATACAGGTCGTGCGGAGAGATTTCATCCGGTCCTGACTTTTCAGAACAGGATTGATTCAGAACAGAGATAAGTAAAAGTAGTCCTAAGATAGATGAGAAACGTTTCATAATAAAGAGTTGATTTAAAAATTATAAATTATGCATTGTGTGTGTTATCTTGAAAAGTTAAAAATAGTATTTTATAACGGCTTTTAAAGCAAATACTCTAAATTTCATTTATGGATGATTTTTGGTATAATTATTGAATGGAGGATGGTGGATTTCAAGGTTTTTATATTTTTGTCTGTGATTTATTTAGCTTGTATTGATATGAAAAAGATTATAGGATTAAGCATAGGACTGGTTTTGGTAATTTCCGGTTGTTTTAAGGTAGAAGAGTCCTCACCCTATGGTGCATTAAACGGGAGAGTTACACTTAGCCCCATGTGTGCCGATGAACCCTGTGATTTGAGTCCGAAGGAACTGGAGAAGCTTTATGGAGACCGCCAGCTTATTGTATTTTCTGAAGATACATCCAAGGTTATCCAGCGCATAGGTATTTCTTTAGAGGGTGGATATGCCTCTAATCTTCCTGAAGGGGATTATATTTTGGATATTAATTATTTTGAAAATGATATTTCCCCGGATGTTCCGGTAAAAATCAAAATTGTACAGGGATTTACAAAACGGGTGGACATAAACATTATGACGGGGTTGTAAAAACTCACTTCGTTCGTGTCATTAATGGTAATTCACTCACTTTGTTCGTGTTATTAATGGTTATTAGCTCACTTCGTTCGTGTTATTAATGGTTATTAGCTCACTTCGTTCGTGTCACTAATGGTTATTAGCTCACTGCATTCGCGTTATTCTCCAGGATTACTATTCCATTTTCAAATTGCGATGGTTCCTTGCTCATTTTCACGGTCAACCTTCATATTTCTACCATATTCATGTCGTACCTACGGCACTTTTAAACAATTTATGGCCGGGTATTCTAATCGGGTAGGAAGCGGCTCACGCCGCTGTCCCCCCACACCACCTGGCATACGCCTATCGTACCAAGGCGGTTTCTATCAACTACAACCGTACA
>JANTGF010000136.1 GCA_024763075.1 Bacteroidales bacterium
TAAAAGGAGGTGCTGCGTCATAAGTTACTGCATCTCCCCAATAAATTCCTTTTGATAATTGCCCCCTTATTAGGGAACTGTCAATTTTGAATTTTTTCAACTTTAACTGTTTCCTATCCACTTGTTCAGTAAGTATGTAGATACCTTTATATTCCTCATTTAGAAATAATTCCACATATCTTGTATGAATTCCGGGAACAGCATTTGGCTCTTTATCCTTATAATACAGTGAGTAGATTTTAAGCCATAATTCATGTGAAACGACATTTCGCATACGCATGGGTTCATTCCACATGGCAATTAATAACCAGTCATCATCATTTCGCATAGAAAGAAGCGATTTGTTAATTGTATCCAGGCCGGATTCATCCCTCCATAATTCCAGGTCATATGATTTTTTTGGGTATCCCTGGGAAATGCCCCCCCTTCTTTCGATGCCAATAAAAGAAGTGAAGGTTTCGCTGGTATCTGAAATGGTAAAAGTTGCAGGTACCTTAGGTTCATCACCAATATAGTGATCTGTTTGAATCCGGATCAGCGGTAATCCTGTAAAAAATAAATCGTAACTTTTATCATCAGCAATAATGAGATAAGAACCTCCTGCTTCCAAACCGTCAGGTACGGTTCTGAACTTATAAATAACGCTGGTGTCAAAGCGGATGTATAAGGATGTAAAACCGGAAAGATTTCGGTAGGCACTGATATCAGTATTGCATACGATCATTTTCAGGCCCTTGTCAGTATGGTATTCACCGTTTGCTACCTGTAGGGTATCTGAGTAAATTTCATCTGCAAAAAGCATGATGCCTGCAAGAAAAAAGCTGATTGAAAATAATATTTTTCCGGATGTATTCAAAGACTATGTGACTTCATATTTTGATTTTGAAACTGTACCTGAAACGAAACAGCAGTACCGAGAAGGTGTTTAAGTACAATTCCCGGTCGTACATTATCCCTGCTGAGAACGATTGTTTCTTAGCTGTCGGATACTTTATTTCAGCACCAATTCTGTATTCATCCACAAGCCTTTGCCGGAAATCCTGAACGGGAAAGAAAAGTTCGAAAAACAAGGCGGGAGTCATTTTATTATTTTTAATGTTATAGTTTACTGAAAACTTATTCCGGATGTGATGGGAAGGAAGCAGGTCCCAGTCACTGTTGATATATGTTTTAGTCATTCGCTGGTAGCGGATACGGTCTTCGAATTTGAATCGCTTTAACGGATAATCCACATTAAATTCAGCGATTACCTTATCACGGTAATAAAAATAACTGTTCTCCTCTTTTCTCCAGGCCATGCGATAGATGACTGCCAGATCAAAATTCTTGTTAATTTTGTAGCCTAATTCATACTGGGTGAGGAGTTTATATACGTTGATCTGATTGTTCAGTATCCGGGAATCGGCCAGAACAGAAAAACTGAATTTACGGGGTAAATTGAGATTCAGTTTAACACCCAGCCATTCACCTGTAGTCTGCTGACCATGTATTTTAACTCCGCTGAAGATGAACAGAAGCAGGATTAAATATTTTACATATCTTCCAGTCATGGATTAAATTTAATCGTCATCATCTCCCATACCGGAAATATCTGCTATAGCATCATCATCGGCTGCATTCACCACATCGTCTTTGGCAAAATAATAAACTCTAAGGTTTGCCGTATCCCTGAGAAAATTTATTTTTCCAATTTCAATCTTGTTTATTTGACTGATACCGGTTCTTTCCTGAATATCTTCAATCAGTTTCTCTCTGTTTTCTGATTTGATCAGGTCAATATTTTCATAAATAATGATCTTGGATGTTTCGTGTTTTAATAACCAGACTTTTTCCAGTCCGTAGGTTATTATTACCACAATTATATTCGCCAAAAGAACCTCCAGGTAATTTACTTCCTTACTTGTGAGTGCATTAATAACAGATACACCAATCACAAGGAACAGGTAAGTCATTTCTTTTATAGGAATTTGTCTGGTACGGTATCTGATGATTCCGAAAATAGCAAAAAGTCCGAGGGCAAAACCCAGTTGCAATTTTACACTTTCCAGCAGAAAACAAAGCAGGAATACAACGGTTCCGATAATTATATAACTAAAAAGGTAATCTTTCCTCTTTGTATTTCCATAGTATAACCATCGTACAAGGACAAGGGTAACCATCAGGTTAAACGAAAACCTTATGAGTAGTTCAAGGTAAGTTGGTAAATTATAAATGTCCATATGTCCCTCCTGAAACAACATAATTACGTTTAACAGCATTTTTTCTTATTTTATGAATTTTTAAGATGTCTGGTTTCAATGCACCGGATTTTTTTGCATGAGCATTGGTTAAAGTAACCCCCATACAATATTTACTAAAACCACCGGCAATTATACCATGCTCTTTCAAGGTTTTCTGGATACCGTTTTTTGCTTTGTTCCTGTCACTTTTTATTTCCAGGATCACAATATCTGAAAGCTTCTCTGTTTTTTTATTGTTTGAAAGTTCAGTAAAGACAATGTCAAAATCAATGGTTATTCTCATTGTGTAAGATTTATCCACGAGGGTAATTCTCTGAAACTGCGTTTTTAAAACCGGATTAAGATTTTCAGTTTTAAAAGGATGCCGGCCGGCTATTAACCCCTGGTCTAATCTGCTAATCTCATTTTCAGGAAAAGGATCTTCATTACGCCACTTATATGTTTTTCCCGAGTTTTTCTTGAACTTAACTTCAATGAAGGATAAACCTGAATTATTGTATCTCCTGTGCCGGATTTTATAACGGTTTTTCTTACCCCGGATATGGTCAAGATACATTCTTGTTTCCGGTGTGTCATAATAAATGGATGAATAACTAAAACATCTTTTATTATTCATTTCCAGCATATAATAATCTTTGTCAATTTCCTTCAGAAGAACATTTAGTAGGTCCAGATGAAAAACAAATTTGGTGTCAACTCTGTGGTAAAAAGCAACCTTATCCATGTCATTAAGTGAGATGGGAGTGAATCGCAGTAGTATGTCTTTTGGAAATGAAGGCATGTATTCAGGTTACTATTTATTTGATTGGCTTTTTGTATTAAATCAAATCAAAAAAACTAAAAATCAGCTTAATCCTTTGCAATAAAAATATCTCCTACATTTACTGTTTGTCCCTGTTCTATAATCCGGGTGGTTTTAATTATCCCAATTTTTTCTGTCCCTCCTCCGGTATCTTCAGAATAAACCATTATGCTGTAGTTTCCTTTAATGAGGTTTGGTATGGCGAATGTTCCGTCATCCAATGTCCTTATTCTTTCAGAATATTCAGGATTGTCTTCATATTGCAGATAAACTGCAGCCTCCTGGGCTCTTGTGGTATCAATCACATAATAGAAACCTTTCGCATAATTTACCTGCATTACTCTTCCCGTAATCACCGCATCTCCATCATCAACGTCCAGTGTCTTATAAATTACCAGTTCCCCGATATCGTATTTCTGATCATTGGAACTCAGGCTTATTTCTTTTTCAATGTGTATTTTGCCGGAAGGTGATCCGGTAAGTGAATCGTCAGAGTAAACGAAGATTTTGTAATTTCCTTTGCTTAAAAAACGGAAATTAAATGCTCCGTCATAGGAAGTCCTGACATCATCGGAATTTGTTTTACTGTCTCCGTAAATGATGTAAACATTTTGGTTGGCAGCAGGGTAGGTGGCTTGTAAAACCCTGTATTGCTTATCGTATGATTTAACTGTAACTTTCCCTTTAATTTCGGCTTTACCTCCCAAACCGGCTGGTTTTTCACAGGACATCAGAGTAGTTAGCAAGATTAAGCCCAGGACTAAACTGGCTTGTTTAATTTGTTGAATTTTAATATGCAGCATAAAAGTAATTGCAAAATATTGGTTAATCTTTATTTAACGTAATTATTCATTATTTGTTCAGATATTTCAGTAAAACAGTCCTGAAACATATTTTGAAATAATTCAGTAAGTTTTTTATTCCATTCTTTTCCGAAAGCGCCAAAAATAAGAAAAAAAAAAGTCTGATTATAAAATTCTAAGAAATTTATAAAAACCCCGGAAACAGAATATCTTATTTTGTAAGGGGATTGTGCTTTTAAGGTAACTAAATTGATTTAATTTAGACTGAGTTCATGTAGCTGACACCTCTTTTTTGGTCAGTCTTTCAGGGAATAATATCTTTTCAATTCAAAAAGTATCTTTGAAAGTCATTATTCAATAAACGATTTACTCTTTTCTATGGGGTCTTCTCCTTTATTAATGGGACTGAATCTGTATTGATAATGATATTCTCCTCCGGGAATCAGATATTGTTTATGAGGCCAGGCTCCCCAGGAATTATCACCTCCCAGGCCCATTTGTTGCAGATCCAGATTTACAGAGATAAATGGTCGTTTTTTCAGGTCGAAGGTATGTTTGCTTCCTCTTGATTTCCGGTCAAGATCTTCCTGCGTATAGGGGAGGGCAGACCAGCTCAGGTAAGGCATGGCTGTAACCATTAATCCTAATCCTTTATCGTTGGTAAAGGTGATCCAGCGGGTTTCAGTACGGTTTCCGTTTTCCTGCGGACTTATGTAAGGGAAATACAGTTCATCCACTCTGCTGCTATACAGGCCAACGTGGGCTGCGGTTTTCCTGTCGGAGTAATTCTCAAAGGGTCCTCTGCCAAACCATTGTACATTTTTGAACTGTTTCGGCAAAGACAAGCTCATGCCAATCCTTGGAAGGGGGGGCAGTTCTTTTTTGTCTGTTTGAAGGCTGCTTCTGACAATGATTTCTCCATTTCCGAATACTACATATTCAATAAAATAGTCAGCCCCGGTTCCGGGAAGCCTGTATTCAACCATAATGTTCAATGTCTTGGATGAAGCGCTGTTTATCACAAAGTTTTCTAATGTTCTGTTCTCTGAATCTTTTTTCCAGATACCCATTTTTTCGGGCATATTAAAACCAAAGTCGTTGTCCGTAGCAGCTCTCCAGAAATTTGGAGCCGGACCTTTTCCAATCAGGTCAGTGTCCTGATATTTGTAATTTTCAACCAAACCGGTTACTTTGTTAAAAACCAGGTCAAAGTCTTTACCTTTTATTCTGAGTCGTTCATTATCCTGGTCCCATTTTAGGTCAGGAAGGTCTTTATGATCAAGGTTTTCTGCATTTCTATAAAATGGTAATTTGAATTGCTCTTTGGCTACTTCGAAACCTTTTGATAACAATGGTTTGTTATGTTTCAGTCTGACACTGAAATTCAGAAAATACTCCACTCCGGGTTCCATTGTCTTTTGCAGTGCAGGGATTTTAACAAGCATACTGTTTTGCGGCCCAATATTTACATCTGATAGCTTTCCTTCAGAAACAATTTTATCATTTGCCTGTATGCTCCAGTAAAAGTCGTAGTCAGTTGTTCCAGTAAAAAAATTATTATTAAGGACTCGTATTTTTCCTATTTGCAGGTTTTCAGGTACGAAAGAGAAGTTTTGATAAACCTTTTTTACCTCATACAGGGCAGGGTGAGCGGAGCGGTCAGGGCTTACCAGTCCGTTTATTAAAAAGTTCTTGTCACTTGGCCGGCTTTCAGGACCGTAGTCGCCACCAAAAGCCCAGTATTCAGTTCCGTTTTCGGTTGTTTTCAATAAACCCTGATCAACCCAGTCCCAGATAGACCCTCCCTGAAGGATCCGGTATTTATTTATCATATCCCAGTAATCCTGCAAATTGCCGGTGCTGTTACCCATGGAGTGGGCGTATTCACATAAGATCAGAGGCCTTTCCGGTTCTTTTTTTGCATAGCTCTCCATTTTCTCAATCCGGGCATACATCGGACAATAGATATCGGTATGAGGCCCTTCACCGGTTCCTTCATAATGAACCGGTCTGCTGTTATCCCGTTCATGAATCCAATGGTAACCAGAGTTAAAGTTTATTCCATCACCAGCTTCATTTCCCAACGACCAGATCACAACCGAAGGATGGTTTTTATCTCTTTCCACCATACGTTTGATCCTGTCGAGATGAGCCTTTTTCCATTCCGGATTCTTCGCCAGGCTTTTTTCTCCGAATCCCATTCCATGGGACTCAATATTTGCCTCATCAATCACATAAATTCCATATTCATCACAAAGCTCATACCAGTAAGGGTCATTGGGGTAGTGGCTGGTTCTGACGGTATTTATGTTGTTTTCTTTAAAAAGACGGATGTCTTTTAACATAGACTCTTTTGATATGACATGTCCGGTCAGGGGATCATGCTCATGTCTGTTCACACCCTTTATCAAAACGGCTTTCCCGTTGATCAGGAATTTTCCGTTTTTGATCTCACTGGTACGAAAACCTGTTTTGCAACCCACAATCTCCAATTCCTCCGAATTTTTGTTTTCCAGTTGAATGGCCACAAAATATAAATCTGGAGTTTCAGCAGTCCATTTTTTTACGTGTGGAATTTCATTTTCAAAGATGAGCTTAATATTGTCTTTTTTGTTTGGCTTAAATTTCCGGGTACCTTCCAGCATCAGTTTTCTTTCTTTGCCAGAATAAAGCCGGACTTTCAGAAAGTGCTCACCGGCTTTTTTCTTCGGGAGGTCATTTGAAATGTCAACCGTAATTCTGAGCTTGCCGTTTTCATAATTACCATCCAGTATTGATTGAACTTCAAAATCTTTGATATGTAGCAATGGCGTTGAATAGAGGTAAACATCCCTTTCTATTCCACTGATTCTCCAGAAATCCTGGCATTCAAGGTAGGAGCCGTCCGACCATCTGAATACCTGAACGGAAACTGTGTTTTCGCCCGGAACCAGATAGGGTGTAATATCCCATTCGGCCGGTGTTTTGCTTCCCTGGCTGTATCCTGCCTTCCTGCCATTTATCCATAAATACATCGCTGATTTTACAGCTCCGAAATGGATGATAACTATACGGTTTTTCCAGTTCTGGGGAATGGTAAATGATCTGCGGTAAGAACCTGTAGGGTTGTAATGATGCGGAACTTTGGGCGGATCAGGGTCTTTTGTCCATTCGTAAGCCTCGTCAAAGTACAGGGGCACTCCATAGCCCTGTATCTCCCAGTTGGAAGGTACAGGTATTTCATCCCAGGAGGACACGTCATAATCAGGTTCGTAAAAACCTGCAGGCCTTTCAGCAGGATCTTTCACCCAGTTGAATTTCCATTTTCCGTTCAGTAGTTTGTAATAGGGTGATTTGCTTTTATCTTTTGTAAAAAAGTCTTCAACGCTGGTGTAAGGAATATAAGTGGCATGAGGTGCAAGTTTTCCCTGGTCAAACATTTCAGGATTTTCCAGATCTGCCGGCAAACCTTGTTGTCCATTACTTAAACTTGTACTAAAAAAGAAAAACAGGATACCTGAAATGAAATTTTTAAATCTTTGAGGAGTGATCATGATTTACGGGAAATAGTTACCGGAAATTTATTAATTAAGATTTTGCTTCTGGAAGAATAGAATTTTTATTCAAACTTTTTAAACCTCCTTTTCCAGTAATCAATTATCTGTTTATTCGTTGGATTCTCCGGAAGGTTTCGTTGTTTCATCAGTTTCTTATATCGTTTTGCCATCATTTTCTTAGCAAAGTCTATTTCCTTAGGGTCTTCGGGATAAATACCCTTGTCGTATGTAAGAAGAATCGAATCCATTAATTCCCTTAATTGAACCAGCTTATTTTCAAATGCTGTATCTCCGGCAAGGTTATAGATCTCCCATGGGTCGGTTTTCAGGTTATACAGTTCTTCTACAGGCCTGGTATCCATCATAAACCGATCCTGAACATCCGTAAGTTCTCCGTTTTCATGCATAAGTTCCATTTGGGAAAGAACAGGGTAGGCCTGTTTTTTGTATGCATTGAATTGCGTGTAAGGGCGTTCAGGGTAGAAGTTCCGGATATATTTGAAATCCCGGGTGCGTATTGCCCGGATGCGATCCACCGTTTCATCCCTTCGGTCACGCATGGCGAAAATAAACTTTTTTTTGGGAGTTTGCGGATCGAGGAAGTTTATACCCTGCAAATGTCCGGGGACTTCGACCCCACCCAGTTTCAATGTTGCTACGGGAACATCAATGTTGCTCACCAGATCGGTACAAACGGTCCCTTTATTCTTTTCACCGGGCCACCGGATAATCAGAGGTGTATGAATGCCCCCGTCGTACATAAATTGCTTGGCACGAACCATTGGCCTGCCTTGGTCACCAAAGAAAAAAACAATGGTATTGTTCAGCAGGTGTTCCTTTTCAAGGCGATCCATTACTTTACCCACCTGTTGATCAAGAAACTGAATGGTTTCCAGATACAAAGCCCAGTCTTTTCGGGCCAGCCATGTATCCGGGTAATAGGGTGGTAGTATTACCTTTGCCTGGTTAACCGGATGCAATGTGTCATGCAGAAAAGGCCGGTGAGGAAAATGAATTTGAATCTGAGAAAAAAATGGCTGGTTTTCTTTTCTCTGCGTCCAGTCCGTGCCGTCAAAAATACTGTCAGCAACAAAATTATAATCCCTTTTACCCGGTTTATTTTTATTGGAATAAGTACCGTTACTTGTAAAATAGCCGGCATTCCTGAAATAATAAGTGATAGGACTGATTCCCTCAGGAAGAGGCTTTTTATACCGGGTGCGGTGCTGGTGGGTGCCGATACTCACCGGATACATCCCGGTAATCAGGGTTGACCGGCTTGGGGAACAGACTGCAGTAACCGTGTAAAAATTCGTGTAAAGAACTCCCTGGCTGGCAAGTTTATCAAGATTGGGAGTGTAGATAAGAGTATCTCCATAACAGCCCAGGTCTGTCCCAAGGTCGTCAGCAACAATCCAGAGGATATTAGGACGGGCAGGCTCTTGTTCAGTCTTTTTTGCCTGGTTACCGGAACAATTTGTCAATAAAAGGATCAGGGGAAAAACCAGGCTTATTCCTGTGATCTTCCGGATAATGATTGGCAGTGCAGATTTCATAAATGATTAAATATAAAAATGAATCTTAACTTTTTATAAAAGTAGTTTTTTTATCATAATCCGGAACAATTCAAGAGAACATTATTGATTATTTTTTAGAATAAATTTAGGAAAAGGAGCACTGATATTAAACAAATAAGCACTTCAAAATCAAAAAATACTCTTATTTAAAGAA
>JANTGF010000137.1 GCA_024763075.1 Bacteroidales bacterium
TAATCTGTCATTTCGAACCTGAGGCACGATGGTGAGAAATCTCCTTTACTTCAAAGATTTCTCAGTCATACTTCCCTGCCTGCCGGTAGGCAAGCTTTGAAATGACAAATAGTAACGCCATAATATAATTGACTTTACACTGGTACTGCTTCCCAATATCAGACCTTCCTTCACATCATGCATTTCATACCAATAATTAAGCCTCCCAAAAGGATATTGATTACTTCAGGTATAAGTTATTTCCTTAAGCCTGTAATATATCAAATTTTATAACAGATTTACATTTCAATCTTCCGCCTGTCTTCTTCCTCAATTTCCACAACTGTACAATCATTTGCATAAGCACGTTCAGGTAGGTTTACCATTACATTTAAGGGTTCATCCTTTAAAGCAAAAGGAGCCCAGTGCCACATTCCCGGCCTAATGGTTATAAGCGTTCCTTTAGGTACATAAAAAACCCTGAGTTGGTCAAGTGGCAGCGAATCTCCGGGTGCTGATGCCGGTGCTATCTGCAAAAGCATATCATTATCCAGAGGGAGTAGTACCTCACTGCATTTTGAATGACTTTCCAATAGGTCGATAACCATATCACGCTTTTCAACCCTTACGGTTGAATAACTCAACATCATTTCTGGGCTCACATCAACCTGTGCCATATCTCTGTAAAATTCAACAGGTTTCTCACCTAATTTATAAGCTACAGGATTAATTAAATTTGCATAGGTCCCAAAAGGTGCATATGCCTGAGCACTTAGTTGTTCAACTTTTACTTTTTTCATGATAATAACTTTTCTGGTAAAATATTATACTAACTTTTTCGAATAAGATTCTGGTTAATTTTCAAACAATGATTCCTATTTATTCAGCGTAAGGACTATATTTATTATAATCACACAGGAATTCCAGTGGTTTCTCAGGAAATACCTTTAAATATTCGATTGGCAGCAATTCAATGAAACTTTCATCAACATTTCCGTCTTTATCAAGTATTTTATTATAATCCAGATCGAGATATTTTGCCATAAAAGGATAAACAGCCTTTCGCTTTGACAAGCCATAATTATGTACGTCATTTGGAAGATGAACCAATTGTGTCTTATCTCCTGCTCCAAATAATTTATAAACATTTTCAATATAAGGAAAACCTATTTCAGGCATTGTGCTGGTCCAGTCATCTCCATCAGAAACCAGCAAAAGAGGTTTTGGTGCAATTACAGCAGCGATTTCCACATTATCGGTTTCATGATTTTTGTCTCTGTGAACTGGCATTCCACTTTCACAAACACAACCTCCGAAAAAATGTGAAGATACCATTACCACAGGAGCAGAAACGTCGATCCTGTCATCTACAGCAGAAACAAGAATTGTTTGCGTTCCACCTCCGGATGCTCCTGTCATTCCAATCCGTGAAGTATCAATATAATCAAGAGAATAAAGATAATCCAAAACACGCATCCCATTATAAATCTGATATTGCAATGCCTTTTTTCCGGTATGTCTGTAACCGTGACATTCACCATAACCCACCATATCATAGGCAAAAGCTACGGCACCCATTTTCGCAAAAGCAGCACACCGCCTTTGCATATCGGGCCGGAATCGGCCATAATTATCTGCCACAAACCAGTGGCCATGAGGATTTAATATGGCCGGCACCTTTCCTTTAATATGAATAGGTTTATACAGGTTCCCGGTTATAAAATACCCCGGTTTGGCTTCAAGAGCTATATTTTCAACGGTATAGCCATCCATTACATGCTTATTATTTATAATTACATTCATTGGCATTTCCCAATCTGCATCAGGGATTTCCCTGATCTCAGAACCCTTAACAATTCCATTTCTGATAATAGCAGCACGTTTGGTCCATCCTTCTGCATCATTATAAGTTGCAGCGGCTTTTTTTAGCAATTCCGCTCCCTGTTCGGGTGTAAGGTAATCTGCAACGCATAAATATTTACTGGTACTGTCACCAACAGTATTTGCACCTTTGCTTTTATTATCCTTCGTCTGACATCCTCCAAATAAAACAATCAGCAAAAAAAATAAGAATATGCTATAAAAGTATTTACCCTTCTTAATTATTATTTTCATTTTTAATAGGTATTATTAAATAATAAAAGTCTATTCAATAGTAATTTTAAAGTTTTTCCCTTCTTTCTCAATCCGGACAGTCTTATTATCCGGATTATAGTTCCATTCGTCACTACCTTTGATATTAGCCGGAAAACCGGACATCTTTACAAGAAATATATACGAATCACTTTTTTCTGATTGCACTGTTATTTCCCCATTCTTAAATTCGATCTGAATATCAGTATAATCGATTCCTTCACCCGATGGTTTATGAAAAAGGTATTCACTTTTGCTGTCAGGATAGATTAGTATAGTCGTTTTACCGGAAAACGATTTATCTCCGATGCCTGTAATATCATTTGTAATATCCATGGGAATTATAGCACCGAATTTTATAAACAGGGGAGCCGTGGCCAATTGATATTCTTTCGTTATTTCAGATCCTCCTTTATATTTTTCATCCGTCCAGAAATCTATCCACTCTCCCTCGCCAGGTAAAGTAAAAGTCACCTGCTTTTTACCTGAAGTTATTGCTTTAAAGAAAATATTATCCCCAACCGTATGGCTTTCCTGTTCCTTTGAAATATTTTTCATCATGGAACCACCATGCAGATGGGCATCCACTATGGTACTGAACATAAAGGGACTTAACTGGTAATGCAGTGTAACATAATATCTGTAAATATTGGTGGTTTCCTCATCATGGTACCATGGAAGATGATTGGTAAATGCCCCGTTTGCACCACCGTTAACCATTGTTGTAGTCATAGACCCAAACTGGGCATACCGGATAAACTGTGCTTTGGAAGATCTGGCACCATAGAACCCGCCAACCTCACAACCCAGAGCTCCGTAACCAGCCTTTGCAGAAGTGTATAAGTTGTCTATTTGTAATTTCAGTCCGTCATAATTGCCTTCAAAATCACCACTCCATCCCAGGCTCAATTTATTAATACTGGCAGCCATCCCTCCCTGATGAGAATATGGACGTGCAATAGTTATTCCTTCAGGATTATGGGAAGTTGCATAATCAAACATGTGATCGTAATAAGCATGTTTAAAATCCAATAAAGAAATTCTACCCAGGGAAGTAACAATTGAATCACCATAATACTCACCATTCTGAGCCTTATATCTGAATTCTTCAGTTAGGCTTAAAGAATCTGCGAAAGTAGCTTCGCCCTGGTCAACTTTCCATCCGTAAACCCCGTCAACAAACACCTTGTCCAGCTGTGCATCCCACCACTTAACTGCCTCAGGATTAGTAAAATCCAGATGCACTCCTTCTCCTTTCCACCACGGGGATGTTTTCCCATTATTCACAGCAAATCCCTTTTCCCTGACAAAATCAAAATCCGGGCTCTTAGGAACTGGGACATCATTCGCTGTAATATTAATGCAACCTGTTAACCAAAGAATCACCTTCACATTTTCCTTTTTAAAAGATGCAATCATTTTTTCGGGCTCAGGATACCTGGCTGTATCCCAGTTAAAATCATTGTAACTGAGTTCCCAGGGACTATCTATAATAATTCCGGAAACAGGCACATTGTGTTTTTTATATTGCTGGATAAGGTCCAAAGCAGCCGTTTGTGTGTTGATACTATCCTCCCAGACAATATGACCAATCAACCATTTTGGTGTGATGGGAGGATTATTTTCTGTGGAGGCTTCTTTCTTTTCAGGTTGTTGTGAACAACTTGCAATTAAAAAAAACATTCCGGTAATAGCTACCGACATAATAAGTAGCTTCTTAAGTGTTATATTAATCATATAATTAGAGCTCTTTTAATATTGCATTTATTAATATTGAGTATATTATCAGGATTGAAAATTAATCTTCAGGATGATCCAAAAAACTCTCTATTTCAACTAATGTTGGTATGGATGTTTGAGCCCCAGCCTTCGTTACCGAAAGGGCTCCGGCAGCATTGGCAAATTTTACAGCTTGTCTCAGATCTCCATCGAACCTGGCAAGTGCAGTAGCAAAGACACCACAAAAAGTATCACCTGCTGCTGTTGAGTCAACGGCATCAACCTTAAAACCTTTTACAAACTGCTGAATTTCATCATTAAAAATATAACAACCCTTACTTCCCAAGGTTAAAATGATGTTTTCAGGACCTGTCTTGCTTAATGATTCACAAATACTTTTCATATTTTCATCCGTAAGACTCTCCCCGGATATCATTTCAATCTCCGTTTCGTTAAGTATTAAATATTCCAGTGATTCTAATATTTCATTATCCAAAGAATGTGCCGGAGCAGGATTTAACAAAACTTTACGATCATGCTTCCTGGCAACTTTACATATATATTGCACGGTTTCATAGGGAATTTCGAGTTGAAGAAGAATAAGACCGGCTTCTTTAATAAGCTCCTCTGCCTCATCAATCATCGCCGGTGAAACCGAATGATTTGCACCCGGGGCAACTACAATACAGTTCTCACCTTTATCATCAACAAATATTAAGGCTGTACCACTGGCCGTTTCTTTAGTAACAGTAAGATGATCGGTGTTAATCCCTTCTTTTCTAAAGTTTTTAGCCATTTGTTCTCCATTTGCATCATTACCAATACTTCCGACAAAAGAGACCTTCCCTCCTGCCCTGGCAGCTGCAACAGCCTGATTTGCACCCTTACCGCCGAAAGCTGTAAAAAGTTTTGCCCCACCCACAGTTTCTCCCGGAGCAGGCAGATGCTCAACCTGAGCCGATATATCCATATTTGTGCTTCCTATAACAAGTATTTTATCCATTTCTGAAAGTTTTATTAGTTAATACCTTTTTGATCTTTAAGACTCAAATAGAAAGAATCCGGACTGGAAATAAAACATGTTTTAGATGCCGGGTAAATCGATTTTTATAGTCCTTACTCACGGAAAATTCCTACCAGATTATGTATCAATTATAAATTTATGCTTCTATTATTAAATACGAAGTTAGAAAAAATTAATATATTTGAGCAATATATTAAGTTTAATATCTTTAATAAACATACATATATTATTTAAATAATTGATTAACTACTTATTACATATTTTTAAATTTAATTGAATATATTTAGTATTGTTTATAAAATGGACCAACATTTATTCTGTTTATCCATAATTAACAATAATTATTTATTAAGGATGTTGCTTTTATTAATCCTTTTTTATAATCTTAAAGAATATCAAGTTTAAAATTTACTACAATGAAAAAACATGTATCCGGTTTTAAGTCATTCGTGTACACCTTATGGACATTAACTCTATTTGTTTCCTGCTCCACGGCAGATTCCGGCCAACAACAATCCAACGTATCCATTCAACCCCTGAAAGGTCCGGTAATTATTGGTAAATCTGTAAATTTCAATACGAGTTCTGCAAATAACAATCTCAGTCTGTCCTGGGATTTTGGTGATGGACAAAAGGCTGAAGGCAGGGAAACCAAACATGTTTATTCAAAACCTGGGGTTTACACTGTACGTTTATATGAGAATAATAAGGGTGTATTGACAAAAGAATCTGAAGCTATTATCCGCGTTCATACCGCTGAAACAATTCATCTTCCACAGGTATTTCTTGATACAGATGCCCGTAACGAAGCGGATGATCAGCACTATGTTGCTTATGCCATCTACAGTGAGCTTGATATTCTGGGGATCAACAGTATTCATAATAACTCACCGGGCTCAGAAGCGATTAATTACGGGGAGATCTTTTATGTTTTAAAACTGATGAACTGGTCAGGAATGCCCTGGGATTCTCTGCCATTAAATAAGATCTATCATGGTGCAGAGACCATGCTGACCGTTCCTGAAAGCGGAAAATGGTATGATACAAAGCCGGTTATATCAGCAGGAAGTAATGCTATTCTGGCTGCTGCAAGGGGTGCTTCACCCGATAACCCCGTTTGGGTATTGCCGGTTGGACCCTGTACAAATATTGCCAGCGCTGTTTTGCAGGCCAGAAAAGAGGGTTTCAATCTTCAGGACAGAATACGTGTTTTCTGGCTTGGAGGTCTTGAAAAGGGTTTCAGTAACGAATATAACGGTGGCAATGATCCCTGGTCAGTATATGTTATGGGGCAGAGTGGTCTGGAGTTCAGAGTAATGCTCAGCCATCCTACGAGTTTGAAGTTGAATATTGATAAGCGGGTTGAAGCAGATCTTTACCCGGATAATGACCTCGGAGATTACCTTGAAACCATTATTCCCGTTTTCCAGTGGAGAAGCACTATTCCAAAATCCATCCATGATGTTTGTGTACCTGCAGCACTGATAAGCGATTTCAAAGGTCTGGGTTGGATAAAAAATGAAAAGCCTGCAGCAATTTCAGGACCTGATAAAAATTACACCTGGCTACCGGCAGACAGTACCTCAAAAGTCACTCTGATATGGGATATTAATGGTAAAGCCATGAAAAAGGACCTGTTTAATACCCTGAACGGTTCTCCATTAAAATTAACAGAAACAGATAATTAATTCTTAAACAAAGAAAATATGAAATATCTAGGTATAAATGAAGATAAATTAAAAAACCTGGGAGCTATTCATACTGCCAGTGAAATTCAGCAACAGCCCGATGTATGGTTGAAAATTTTTCACCTGGTGAAAGAGAATGCTGATGGGATAAAAGAATTTATGAATGAAGCCATTAAAAATAGCAATGAAATAATACTTACCGGAGCCGGCACCAGTGCCTTTATTGGCATGTGTCTTACGGGTGATTACAAGAGAAATACAAATGTAAGTGTCCAGGCCATTGCAACAACCGACCTGGTTACCCATCCTAAAAGTTATTTCAGCAAGCAGAAAAATGTTCTTCTTGTATCCTTCGCCCGTTCCGGTAACAGTCCGGAAAGTTGTGCGGCCGTTGAACTGGCAGAAAAATTTGCTGCCAAAGCTTATCATCTTGTTATTACATGTAATGAAAAGGGAAACCTGCTGAACAGTTGCAGTAATCCTTTACAATATAATATTGTACTACCTGAAGAAACCAATGATGTGAGCCTTGCTATGACAAGCAGTTTTACGGGTATGTTGCTTACCGGCCTTCTGGTCTCAAGAATATCAAATCTCGAAAACGAATGGGAAAATGTAAAAACACTTATTGAGTACGGCAATAAAATACTAGATGATTATATTGAAGATTTGAATAAGGTAGCACAACTCGATTTTAAACGTGCAGTCTTTCTGGGCTCAGGACCTCAAATTGGTACTGCAACAGAATCCCATCTAAAGGTTCAGGAATTAACCGATGGTGAAGTGATATGTAAGTCTGACTCCTTCCTCGGTCTCAGACATGGTCCAAAAGCTGTAATCAATCCTTTCACTTTGATTGTAAGCCTGTTTTCAAACGATCCTCACGCTCTCAAATATGAAAATGATTTAATGGAGTCGCTGGAGAAAGGCCAAAAAGCCATGTATCAGATTGGGGTTATTGAATCAAAGGGTATTTCGGAAAGACTAAAAGGATCCATCGATCTGAAAATTGTTCTCTCCAAAGATTCAGGGAACATTGATGAAGAATACCTTGCAATTTGTAATGTGCTGCCAGCTCAGATTCTGGGAACATTAAAATCAATAGAAAGAGGTCTCCAACCGGATAGCCCTTCATCCAGCGGAGCTATCTCAAGAGTGGTTGAAGGTGTTACAATTTACCCTTTGTAGCTATTTGTCACCACTCCTATTATAAATAATTAGTGAATAAATTTTCAGAAATGAGTAATTCAGCACAGATCAAACCTAATCTTTCAAAAACAGAACTTCTTTTAAAACGCATAAAGGAGTTAAAGGATGAAACAAATATTCCAAGAACCCTCTTTGCAGCTTGCCCCAACTCTCTTGCTGTGATCAAATCTTCTTTAAGAGCCGCAAAACGGAATAATGCTCCGATTAAATTTGCAGCTACACTAAATCAGGTAGATCAGGATGGAGGTTATACGGGCATGACACAAAAACAATTTGTAAATATCATTCACAGGGAATCTGAGGCAATTAACTTTACAGGACCTGTAATTATTGCAATCGATCACGGAGGGCCCTGGCTGCGTGACAATCAGCGGGTTGAGAAATGGAGCCTTGACCAAACCATGAACTGGGTAAAAAAATCATTTACTGATGCCATTGATGCAGGTTACGATCTCATTCATGTGGACCCAACCATAGATATCGAAATAAAGAAAGGACAGATTATTGATATTGAGGTGGTTGTTGACCGGACAGTTGAATTAATCGCTCATTGTGAAAAACACAGAAGAAACAAAGATCTGCCTCCGATAGCTTATGAAGTTGGTACAGAGGAAGTTCATGGAGGCCTGGCAGATATGAAAGTCTTCAGAAGATTTTTTGAATTGCTGAAAAAAGGCCTGCTCGAAGCCGGATATAAAGATGTTTGGCCCTGTTTTGTTGTAGGAAAAGTTGGCACCGATCTACATACCACCTTGTTTGATCCGGAGACTGCGAAAACCATTACTAAGGTAGCGCAGGAATTCGGCAGTCTGATAAAAGGTCATTACTCCGACAATGTTGATAACCCTGAAGATTATCCTCTGAGTGGTATGGGTGCTGCTAATGTGGGACCTGAATTTACGGAACGTGAATACGATGGATTGATCGAGCTGGATGAACTGGAATTACAACTGCACAAAGAAGGAAAAATTGTAAAGCCGTCAGGGATAATGGATATTTTATGGAAGGCAGTAATTGATTCCAACAGATGGAAAAAATGGTTAAAATCAGATGAAGATTCCAATGACTTTTATTCAATTTCCGGTGAAAGGCAATTATGGCTTATTAAAACAGGATGTCGGTACATTTGGGAAAACCCGGAAGTAGTAGCTTCAAGATGCCGTTTGTTCCAGAATTTAAGTAGTTTTGGTATTGACGGAGAACAGATCATATCAATGAATATTGAGAATGCCATGGATAAGTACTTCTGGAAGTTTAACCTTGTTGGCCTGAATGACCTGCTTTAATATAAAAGAAAACAGAATGAAA